>JBNMGX010000003.1:0-46303 GCA_050872465.1 Hallerella sp. | reverse complement strand
GTTCCGCAAGCTGCTGGTGAGGTTCGAGAAGACCGTGCTGTCTTACGCCGCTCTCCTACACCTTGCCGCGGGCATCATCGCCCTGAAGAAAGCTAAAGCTATTTAGGGATAGGTTCTAAGCGATATGCCCGGCATTCAGAGCTTAGACCTTGGACGCTAATTCCTCATTCCTAACTAATCTCTCTCTCCGTGTCCCGCATCCCACTTCCCATTCTAATTACTGACCACTGATTCCTAATTTCTGCGCCCAAAAAAAGTCGCAGCCTTTTTGACCGCGACTTCTTTAATAAACGATCGTCTAGAAATTTTCCTTTTTGATTTCAAAGTAGCTTTGCGGATGTCCGCAAACCGGGCACATGCCGGGAGCCTTCTTGCCGATAACGATGTGACCGCAATTTGAACATTGCCAAATGCAGTCGCCGTCGCGGGAAAATACCAGCCCCTCTTCGACATTCTTCAGAAGTTTGCGGTAGCGTTCCTCGTGTTCCTTTTCGATTTTACCGACCATGGCGAATTTCGCCGCGATTTCATGAAAACCTTCTTCGCGGGCTTCCTTGGCCATGCGGTCATACATGTCCGTCCATTCGAAGTTTTCCCCATCCGCCGCATCCTTTAAATTTGTTGCGGTATCCTTGATTTCGCCGCCCATCAGATACTTGAACCAGATTTTCGCATGTTCCTTTTCGTTGCCGGCGGTTTCTTCAAAGATGCTGGCAATCTGGACAAAGCCTTCCTTCTTCGCCTTGGACGCATAGTAGGTGTACTTGTTCCGCGCCTGGGATTCTCCGGCGAAAGCCGCCCACAGGTTTTTCTCCGTCTTGGATCCTTTCAATTCCATAATTGTCTCCTTGGAAGCGATTGCTGTCCGCTTCTCAAAATCAATCTATAAAGAAATCCGTCAAAAACCGCTAACGAACTGTTTCTTTCCGATAATCGGGAAAACTATCGGATGCTTCGCGTCTTGGCGAAAGAATAGACTGCCATCAGGAGGAACGTGACCGCTTCGGCGACCGGAAGAGCGAACCAGAGACCTGCCGTTCCGAAAATTTTCGGCAACAGAAGAAAGCTCGGGATGACGAGAGCGATTCCGCGGAGAAACATGAAAACAATTGCCGTGTTCGCCTTTTCAAGGCCCTGGTAGATGCCGATGCCGACCAAGTTCAGGGAAATGAAGACAAATCCCGTTGCAAAGTAGGGGAATCCTTTCATTGCGATGGCGTGGGCGTTCGTGCCGCGATCGAGAAAGAGAGTCATCAATGGATCGCAGAAAAGGACACAGCCGATGCTCACTAAAATTCCGAGAAGAGCCGCCGCCTGGACCGAAATCTTGACAGTCGCCTTGACACGTTCCTTGCTGCCGATTCCATTGTTGTAGCTTAAAATCGGAAGCTGGCTCTGAGCGATTGCGTTCCCGAAGATGAAAATCAGCGGAAAGAGGTAACAGGCGACACTGAAAGCGGCGACGCCGTCTTCGTGCAGATGCCGGATGAACATGTAGTTTCCGACGATAATCGTCGCCGCGATGGCGATTTCACCGATGAAAGTCGGAAATCCGAGCTTCATCATGAAGCAGGAATTTCGCAAGGTGAGGTAAAAGCTTGTCGCGGAGAGCTTCAGCCGGTAGAAATGCAGCGTCTTGGAAAATTTCAGGAGATAGGTCATAACCATGACCGTTCCGATTATCTGGGAAAGAATCGTGGCGACCGCGGCCCCCCAAATGCCCTTTCCGAGCGGAAAGATGAAGAGCCAATCGAGAAAAATGTTCGAAAGGGCGGAAACGATGTTTACGGACATCGCCATTTTAGGCGCACCGTCCAATCGGATGATGAACGAACCGACCATGAGAAAAACGCCCAAGACGGGGAACAGGAAGATGCCGCGCAGATAGTCCTTGACATAGGGCCGTAAAATTTCTGACCCGCCGAATAGCGTGTTCAATTGGTCCGGAAAGAAGAAGATGACCGCTGCGAGGATGATCATCAGGAAAAGCGGAACGATCATGGATTGCGTGACATTGATGTTCGCCGCCTTCACGTTGCCCTGGGCGAGATGCGTCGCCGCGACAATGCTCACGCCGCTAGCGAACATCAGGCTTGCCGCCGTCGAAAAGAGGAACACCGGAGCCGCGATATTCACCGCGGCCAAAGCGTCGCTCGAAATTCCCTTCCCGACGAAAATTCCGTCAACGATGTTGAAAACCGTCATAAAGATCATTCCGACGAGTGTTGGAATGAACAGCTTGACAAACAGTTGCGGGATGTTCATTTTCCCGAAATCAAGAGAATCCCTATTTGTATTTTTCATCGTGGGGTCGCAATATAGTAAATTAGAGCTTCATTGAGAAAATTTAAAACTTGGAACTACGAACGTTTAAGCTTTGGGGACGAGGAAAGCGGGATTTTAGAGCGAACAATTTCTGCACAATATCATTTCCTCGTTATACCTCGGCTTTTCTCTCCTACGTCATTCCCGTGCACATTACAATGCCATTCCCCTGTTCGCTATAATGTCATTCCCGTGCTTCGCGACACGGGAATCTCCTTTCCGATAAGGCTGTCATTCCCCGGCTTGTCCGCCGCGGCGGACGCAGACCGGGGAATCTCTATTTATACAGGAGATTATCGGGTCAAGCCCGATAATGACAAGTTGAGCGGCGTTACTGGTGGATGTCGCCAAAAGGAAAAAGTCCGCTCAGACGCCCCTCATCCCGCTTATCGTGTTCCATATCCCAGTTTCAACAAAAAATCCCCATCCCCCACAACATTAAACCTATATTTTTCCCTATGGCAGAAAGGAAATCCAAGAAAAACGCCCCGCAAAAATCCGTCGAAGCATCCCTTTGGGAATCCGCCAACAAGCTGCGCGGAAGCATTGAACCGTCGGAATACAAGCACGTGGTGCTCTCGCTCATCTTCCTCAAGTTCGCAAGCGACAAGTTCGAGGAACAGCGGGCAAGGCTTATCGCCGAAGGTCGGCAGAAATACATCGAGATGGCGGACTTTTACAACATGAACAACGTGTTCTACCTCGAAGAACATTCCCGTTGGAACTTCATCGTGGAACACTCCCGCCAAAACGACATCGCGCTCTTGATAGACTCCGCGCTTTCAAGCATCGAAAAGAAGAACAAGTCGCTCCGCGGCGCACTGCCCGACAATTATTTTTCTCGTCTGCAGCTCGACACGGCAAAGCTCGCCGCCCTCATCAGCGAAATCGACGGCATCGATACGCTCAAGGACAAGGAACAGGATGTCGTCGGACGCGTTTACGAATACTTTCTCGGAAAGTTCGCCATCTCCGAGGGAAAGGGCAAGGGAGAATTTTACACGCCAAAGACCATCGTCGGGCTGATTGCCGAAATGATCGAACCCTACCGTGGAAAAATTTACGATCCCTGCTGCGGCTCGGGCGGCATGTTCGTGCAGAGCATGAAGTTCATCGAAGCGCATCACGGGAACAGGCGCGAAATTTCGATTTACGGGCAGGAATACACCGGTACGACATACAAGCTCGCCAAAATGAACCTAGCCATCCGAGGAATTTCCGGGAACCTCGGCGACAAGCCCGCAGACACATTCGCCGAAGACCAGCACAAGGATCTGAAGGCGGACTTCATCATGGCAAATCCGCCGTTCAACCAAAAAGCGTGGCGCACCGAAAACGAACTTTTAGACGATCCCCGGTGGAAAGGTTATACCGTTCCGCCCACAGGCAACGCCAACTACGGCTGGATTCTGAACATCCTCTCGAAGCTCTCCGAAAACGGCGTCGCGGGATTTCTCCTCAGCAACGGAGCGCTTTCTGGCGAAGGCGACGAGCAGAAAATCCGGCAGGAGCTTTTGCAAAACGACAAGGTGGAAGCGATTATCATCTTGCCGCGCAACATGTTCTATTCCACGGACATAAGCGTCACGCTCTGGATTCTGAACAATAACAAGACCGCTCGCGAAGTCAAGGTCGGCGCAACCCTCCGCAAGTATCGCAACCGAAAAGGCGAAGTCCTGTTCATGGATCTGCGACAAATGGGCGAGCCGTTCGAGAAAAAGTACACGCAATTCAGTTCCGCGGACATCGCAAAAATCGCCGGTACCTATCACGAGTGGCAGCAAAGAAAAATCGAAGACGTCCCCGAATATTCCGCCACGGCAACGCTCGAAGACATCGAGGCGAAAAACTGGTCGCTCGTACCGAGCAAGTACATCGAATTCAGGAACCGCGACGAACAGGTAAACTTCGACGAAAAAATGCGCGAACTTCAAACGCATATGCGCGAGTTGCTGAAACAGCAAAAGGAGAGCGAAAAAGAAATCGCGAATATCTTCAAAAATTTGGGATACGAATTGTAAAATTTCAGAAAAAATAGACCAGACGCACCCTTTATCTGCTCAAATGTGTAATTTTAAAATAGGCTATAGGAGGAACGATGCCCGAAAACGAAAGCAAGATTGTCATTTACCAGACCGCGGACGGGGAAACCGCCATCGATGTAAAGATGGAAAACGACACGGTTTGGCTTACCGCCAACCAAATGGCTACCCTTTTCGATAGGGACGAAAAGACCATCCGCAAACATATAAACAATGTTTTTGCAGAAGGGGAACTTGAAAAAGAGAACAACACGCATTTTTTGCGTGTTGTCGGTGTCAAGCAGCCCGTCGCTTACTATGCGCTCGACGTCATCATTTCCGTCGGCTACCGCGTGAAAAGCGTCCGCGGAACGCAATTCCGCATCTGGGCGAACAAAATTCTCAAAGATTACCTGGTAAAAGGCTATGCGATAAACAGCCAGGTCGCAGCGCAGAAATACGAAGAACTCTGCAAACTGGTCGCCCTGGTCGGAAGGACCGCTAAGACCCAGGAACAGATTTCCGGCGATGAAGCGAAATCCCTTGTCGCGGTAGTTTCGGATTACGCCCGCGCCCTCGACACCCTAGACGATTACGATTACCAGCGATTGGCCGTGAAAAAAGTAACGAGGCGCACAAAATTCCGCGCCACCTACGAAAACGCCATGGAAGCGATTCTCGCCATCAAGAAAAAATTCGGAGAAAGCGAACTGTTCGCCCACGAAAAAGACGAATCCTTCAAAAGTTCCATCGGACAAATCTACCAGACATTCGACGGAGAAGAACTCTACCCGTCCGTCGAAGAAAAGGCTGCGACGCTCCTTTACCTCGTCATCAAGAACCATTCCTTCAGCGACGGGAACAAGCGGATAGCCGCAACGCTCTTCCTGTGGTTCATGGAAAACAACGGAATCCTCTACAACCCAAACGGTTCCAAGCGCATCGCCGACAATACGCTCGTCGCCATCACGCTGATGATCGCCGAAAGCCGCCCGCAGGAAAAGGACATGATGGTAAAAGTCGTGGTGAACCTCATCAACAAGGACAACTGATTCACCGCGAAACAAAGACGGAAACAGCCATTGACCGACCGAAACGGATAATCTATTTTAGACCGCAAAGGCAGCGGGTATGGCAAACTTCGAGAACCAAAACATCGAATACAAGGAATCTTGGCGAGACGAATACATCCGGTGGATTTGCGGCTTCGCCAATGCGCAAGGCGGAAAAATTCTCGTCGGAGTAAACGACCGCGGACATGTCGTCGGACTCTCGAACGCGAAAAAGCTGATGGAGGATATTCCCAACAAAATCCGGGACACTCTCGGTCTGGTCGCCGACGTAAACCTGCTTTCCGACGGCGGCAAGGAATATATCCAAATTACCGTTTCGTCCAGCTCCTATCCGGTGAACTATAAAGGCGAATACCACTATCGTTCGGGAAGCACGAAACAGCTTTTGCAGGGAATCGCGCTCACCCAGTTCCTGCTGAACAAGACCGGCACAAAGTGGGACGGAATTCCCGTCGACGACGTTTCGTTCCAAGATCTCGACAAGGAAAGCTTCGACATCTTTCGCCGCGAAGCCAAAAAATCCGGACGCATGACCGCCCAAGATTTGGCGATGACCGACGAGGAACTTCTCGACAGCCTGAACCTGACCAAAGACGGAAAATTGACAAGAGCCGCCGTTCTGCTGTTCCACCGCAAGCCGGAAAAATGGTTTGGCGGAGCCTATGCCAAGGTAGGCTTTTTCGGAGACGGCCCCGATTTGCAATACCAGGACGAAATCTACGGTTCCCTATTCATCCAGGCGGACCGGATTGTCGAATTAATTTATCTGAAATACTTCAAGGCGAAAATCAGCTACGACGACCTGATTCGCGTCGAACGCTACCTGTTCCCAAAAGACGCAATGCGCGAAGCAGTTTACAACGCCCTAATGCATTCGAACTACGCATCCGGTGTTCCCATCCAGATTCGAATCCACGAAAACGAAGTCCTCATCAGCAACGATTGCGTGTTCCCGGCGAACTGGACCGCCGAAACCCTAATGAACCGCCACCGCTCCGAACAATACAACCCAAAAATTGCGAACGCCTTTTTCCGGGCGGGTTACGTGGAAGCCTGGGGGCGCGGCATCGAGAACATGTGCAAGCTCTGCCACGATTACGGAGTCCGAACCGAATACACCGTCCATCCTGGCGACGTGATGCTCGCTTTTTTTGCTGCGAGCGAACTAAGAACTACGGAGAAAACTACGGAGAAAACTACGGAGAAAACTACGGAGAAAACTACGGAGAAAATTTTAAGGCTCCTCCACGAAAATCCGGCGATGACAAACCGGGAACTGGCTATCGAATGCTCGATTACCGAAGACGGCGTCTTTTACCACATAAAAAATCTGAAGAAGAAAGGCCTTCTCCGGCGCGAAGGCCCAGACAAGGGCGGCCACTGGGTCGTTTTAAAAAATGGACACGAATAACATGAAACGCCTCGGCGACTACATCCGCCCCGTGGATGTGCGGAACAGGGATTTGAAGGTGACGAGACTGCTTGGCGTGAGCATCTCAAAAGAATTTATGCCGTCGATTGCGAACACAATCGGAACTGATATGTCTAACTACAAGATAGTCACACCGGGACAATTCGTATATATTGCTGATACATCTCGAAGGGGAGACAAAATTGCAATAGCATTGCTGAGCAGAAAAGAAGCATCATCCTTGGTCTCTGCGATTTATACAGTTTTTGAAGTCATTAATGAAAACGAATTAGACCCCGAATATCTGATGATGTGGTTCCGCCGCCCGGAATTTGACCGCTACGCGCGCTTTCACTCGCACGGAAGCGCCCGCGAAGTTTTCGGCTGGGACGAAATGTGCGAGGTCAGGCTTCCCATCCCGCCAATCGAGCGCCAGCGCGAAGCCGTCGCCGAATACAACGCCATCGGCAACCGTATCGCTCAAAACAAACGACTCATCGCCACGCTCGAGGAAACCGCCCGGGCCATTTACCGCCGCACATTCGTCGACGGCATCGACCCCAACAACCTGCCCGCAGGCTGGCGGATGGGGACGCTGGGGGAGGTGGCAAACATCAGCAGCGGAAAAACATGTTCGAATAAAAAAGACGAACCCAGCGACGAATACAAGTTTCCAGTAGCCGGAGCTTCCGGGATTATCGGATATTCCAACACTTTCAACCAAGAAAAAAAACTACTGACAACCGGTCGTGTCGGAACATTGGGCGTAGTCAAACGCTATAAGGGGAAAATTTTTGCAGCCGACAATGTTCTTGTCATCGAAACCGAACATTATGAATTCTGCTTCCAAGCTTTGAATCATCTAGACTATACAACCATCACAAAAGGCGGAGTCCAAAGCCTAATCACCCAAACAGACTTGAAAAATATTCCGATAGTCATCCCGCCCAAACCAACACTCAACGCCTTTGAAAACGAATGTTCAAAACTATTTGAATTTAAAGAACTCAAAGAAAAAGAAAACCAAACACTTACCCAAATGCAAACCATCCTTCTTGCAAAGATGGGAATGTAGAATTTAAAATTTATATATTCAAAAGAACGAGGTGAAAAATGGCAACAGAAAAAATCATTATCGAAAATTTCTCAATAATCAAGAAGATGGAACTTGATATTAGCAAGTTTATTTTGCTGATAGGCCCTCAAGCTTCTGGAAAAAGTCTCGTTGCCAAGATTGATTATTTCATGAACGAAAGTATTTCAACATTGTTTGTGAAAAGTCTTGCTAAAGCGGCTTCTTTACTCGAATTCGAAAAAAATGTACTACGGGAATTTTCGGTTCTATTTCCTTCTTATCTATGGGTTGACAGCAAGTTTTCCATCTCGCGAAAAAAAGGCAGCGACTTCTATTTCACCATCAGCCGCTCAAACCGCAAAACAACGAATCTATTAAAAATCAAATATTCAGAAAACATTAAAAGAACCTACGAACAACTTTTAAGCATTTTGAAGAGAGAGAAAAAAAATTCTAATTGGTTTTTTTTGTTCACCGCCCGGGATATTTTCATAAAAAACAACATGAGTTCCATAGACTGGATGACAAATGGTTTCTTCATTCCTGCAGGCCGTTCATTTTTCTCCGCCATTCACGATAACCTTTTTACTCTTTTGTCATCAAATTTTGAAGAGGACGACTCTACCTCTTCAACATCTTTGGCAAATATTGATCCATTCATGAAAATATTTGGCCGGAATTATGAAAGAATAAAAGGGAAATCATCCACCGATAAACTTTTGAATAACAGCTCTGTTTCGGAAATATTGAAAGGAAAATATGTCCGTAACAAAGGAAAAGATTTTATAGAACGTCAGGGGAAATTAATTCGAGTGGAAAATACTTCATCGGGGCAGCAAGAAGTCTTGCCAATGTTGATGACAATCCTGTCCTATGCGAATCAGCAAATTCCCGTACCTTACTCTAGCAAATGTTTTTATATTGAAGAATTGGAAGCCCACATATTTCCTGAATCACAAAAACAAATTGTTGATTTGGTGGCATCCCTGTTTAACGAATATTATGGTAAAATCGGATTTGTCTTAACGACACATAGTCCCTATGTGGCAACAGCCATAAATAATGTCATTATGAAATCAGGGAAAAAAGGAATAAAGTACGCCAAATCAGATTTTTCAGCTTACACAATTAACAATGGAGAAATAAAAAACATTATTGAGGCTGAAACAGGTCTGATAGATGCCAACATCATTGATTCCGTATCCTCTATCATAGCAGAAGAATTTGACAAATTACTATAAAGAGGCGCTTAATGATTGACTTCACTAAGAATCAGAACAAATTAAAGAATTTTACCGAGAACAACAGAACATTTTCTTTAAGAAACCCCTCACAAAAATATTTTGGTTATGTAAAAGGTGAGACTACAGCAGAGGCTCCAGGCCAAAAAAGATGCGACTATATCATCTGCTTTAATTTTGGCTCAGAAAACAATCGACCTTCAAATTATTTATTTATTGAATTGAAGGGTTCAGATAATAAAAAAGCTTTGGAACAAGTGGTCTCAACAATACAATATTTTTTAAATAATGGACTTACGAAAAACAACTGCGTAAATTGTTTCATCGTATCTGGTTCATGCCCATCAGTAACAACAAGAGATCAAATTTTGAAAGCAAAATTTCCGTACGGAAAACATCCTTACAACTTTACCTTGACTTTCAAGACAAGACATGCAGAATATGAAATCAAATAGGGGGATAATGTAAAATTCTTTATGAGTTTCTAATTTTTCTCCAAAATTTTCTGGAAACAGAATTATCTTCTTGAAAAGGATTTTTCTGAAAAAGACGAATATGTGACAAACTACAAAACGTTTGCATATTATCTAGCCAAGCCTTTCCGTACCGATACACACCAAACCTTCTTAATTCCTTGAACTAACAATTGGTCTGATTTTTAGCCCAATATCTGCAAAAATTGGCAAACTTTTTAGGCCAATTTATGTCACATTTCTCCCTTTCAAAAAGATGACAAAGCAATTCTGTATCGGTAAAGTATAGCTTCGGCGTTCTGACCTAGGAACATTCAAATTAGTCTTTTTCCAAGAAAGGCCATTTTGGCAATGGCGAGACGGACGAGTGCTTTTTTCGCAATTCGTTCAATAACCAAAGGGGACCTCACAAAAACTCAAAGTTTTAACTAATAAAAACCTAAAGTTTAATATAGATAAAATCCAAAGTTTTGACATTCAGAAATCTAAAGTTTCAAGAAAAGCTGGAATTTTTCAATCCAACGCAGAATCTAAAAACAATTGCTTTTCGAATCAAAATGAAACTTCCAACCGCCATTCGTATTTTTCCTAACACGCCATCATTGAAAAAGATTTACCATTCGACGTAAAAACTTGCCATGCGATAGATCCATCTAAAGATCCGTCGGGTCTGATTTCCGCGATGCTCGCCGCAAACGCGAGATCCTTGAATTTTTCATTAAATCGTCCGCCATTCAAACAATTTCGTTTTCTTTATTTTATCTTTAAATCATGGGTTTTAAAGAAGCTGACCTGGAGATTGCCATCAAGGACCTTCTTGTGCAAGAAGGCTACGGCTATATTCCGGGAGACCGGATTGTTCGGGGCGAGGGAGAAGTTCTGATCGAATCGGATTTGCAGGACTATCTGCGTTCCCGCTACGGTTCCGCGGGCATTACCGAAAACGAAATCCGCGCAGTCATCTTGCAGCTGAAAGCGCTCCCGACCGGCGATCTTTACGAAAGCAACCGGAAATTTTGCAACTGGCTCGCCGAAGGCTTTCCCTTAAAGCGCGAAAACCCAACGCAAAAGGATCTTCTGATCGAGCTTGTGGACTACAGCACCCCGGAACCCGGGACAAGATTCGAAGCGAATGCCGCCGAATCCGAAATTTCCAAGGCCGCGGACACGAGCGTCCCATACAGCGCAGGCCTTAACATCTTCAAGTTCGTAAACCAGTTCGAAATCCAGGGGCAGGAAAAGCGCATCCCCGACGGAATCCTTTTTGTAAACGGTCTCCCGCTGGTCGTTTTTGAATTCAAAAGCGCTGTCCGCGAAGAGGCGACAATTCACGATGCATATGTCCAACTCACGACCCGCTACCGCCGAGACATTCCGCAGCTTTTTCTCTACAACGCATTCTGCGTCATCAGCGACGGCGTGAACAACCGCGCGGGCAGCTTCTTCGCCAAGTACGATTTCTTTTACGCCTGGCGACGCACCGGTTTTGCGGACAAGCGCATGGACGCTGACGGAATCGGGAACCTCTACACGCTCATTCGTGGAATGTTTCACCGTGAACGCCTTCTAGACATTTTCCGAAACTTTCTGTATTTTCCGGATTCGAGCAAAAGGCAGGAAAAGGTTCTCTGCCGCTACCCGCAATATTATGCGGCCCGGACACTTTTCGAAAGCGTTTCCAAGGCACGCAAGCCCGGCGGCGACGGAAAAGGCGGAACCTATTTCGGGGCGACAGGTTGCGGCAAAAGCTTCACGATGCTCTTTTTAACGCGTCTCCTCGTGCGCTCCAAGGCTTTCGGCAGCCCGACCATCATGCTCATCACCGACCGGACCGATTTGGATGACCAGCTTTCGGGACTTTTCACCAGATCAAAGAAGTACATAGGCGACGAACTCGTACAGAGCGTCGAAAGCCGGGACTATCTGCGGGAAAAGTTGCAGGGGAGAAAAAGCGGTGGCGTTTTCCTGACGACGATTCAAAAGTTCAGCGAAAGACTGGACCTTTTGACGGAGCGCTCCAACGTCGTCTGCATTTCGGACGAAGCTCATCGCACGCAAACGAACCTGGACAGAAAAGTGACCGTCACAGACAGCGGGGTCCGCACCTCTTACGGATTTGCCCGCTATCTGCACGACTCCCTGCCAAATGCGACATATGTCGGTTTCACGGGAACGCCCATCGACGCGACCCTCGATGTCTTCGGAAAGGAAGTCGATATCTATACGATGACGGAATCCGTCAAGGACGGCATCACCGTTCCGATCGTTTACGAAGGACGCGCCGCCAAAGTCGCACTAAACGAGTCCGTCCTCGCCGAAATCGAAAAATACTACGACGACGCAGCCGAAGAAGGCGCAAACGAATACCAGATAGACAGAAGCAAAAAGGAAATGACGCGGATGCGGACCATCCTGGGAAACCCGCAGAGAATCCAAGCGGTCGCTTCCGATTTCGTCAAGCATTACGAAGCCCGCGTCAAGGAAAGGTCGTCGGTAAAAGGCAAGGCGATGTTCGTCTGCAGCGACCGGAAAATCGCCTACTCGCTCTACAGGGAAATTTTAAAATTGCGTCCCGAATGGGGAATTCCCAAGGCTTTCGACGAAGTAAACGGAAGCAGCGAAACCCTTTCCGACAGGGAAAAGCGTGAACTCAAGCCAGTTGAACGCCTGAAAATGGTCATGACCCGCAACAAGGACGACGAAAAAGAGCTTTACGACTTGCTGGGTTCAAAAGACGACCGCAAAGAGCTGGATCGCCTCTTCAAACAAGAAAGATCCAACTTCAAAATCGCCATCGTTGTCGATATGTGGCTCACGGGATTTGACGTTCCCTGCCTAGACGCCATCTACATCGACAAGCCCATCGCGGAGCATTCCCTCATCCAGACAATTTCCCGCGTAAACAGGACATACGAAGGAAAGGAAAAGGGAATCGTCGTCGATTACATCGGCATCCGAAAAAAGATGAACGAGGCGTTAAAGCAATACAGCGCAGGTTCCGCAGAAAACATCGAGGACATCTCGACCGCAGTTGTCGAATTTCGAAACCATCTGGACCTGCTCGAAAAACTGATGCACGGTTTCCATGCGGAAAAGTATTACAAGGGAACGGAACTCGAAAAGCTGGAAACGCTAAAGTTCGCAGCGGAATTCGTCCAAAGGACAAAGGAAAGCGAAACGCGGTTCATGAACCTTTCCAAAAGGCTCAAGGCCGCCTATGACATCTGCGTCGGCTCGGAACGGATTTCGGAAAAGGAACGCGACGAAGCGCATTTCCTCTTCGCAGTCAAGACCATTCTCTTCAAGCTGACCCGAGGAAACGCTCCGGACATTTCCCAGATGAACGAACGCATCCGAAGCCTCGTCGAAGAAGCTCTGGACAGCGACGGCGTCCAGGAAGTTTTCCAGATTGGCGCAAGCGACGCTCCGGCGGCTCAGAACATTTTCGACAAGGATTATCTCGAACACATCAACCGCATCCGTCTGCCGAATACGAAAATCAAGCTCTTGCAGCAACTGTTGAAAAGAGCCATCGACAGCATCCGCAAGGTAAACAAGATCAAGGGAATCGACTTTTCAAAGAAGATGCGCAGCCTTGTCGAACTTTACAACGACCGCTCCGAAGCCGATATTCTCAAGTCGGAAGTTTACGAAGAAATGGCGGAAAGGCTCACCGATATGATTCTCCAAGTCCAAAAAGAATTTACCGCCGGCGATTCCCTGGGCATCAGCTTCGAAGAAAAGGCTTTTTACGACATTCTCAAATCCCTCTGCGCCAAGTACCATTTTGAATATCCCGACGAAAAATTGCTAGCCCTTTCCCGAGAAGTCAAAAAAATCGTCGATGCGCAATCCGCCTACCCGGACTGGGATACACGCGAAGACATCAAGTCCGCACTGAAAGTGGATTTGATCCTTTTGCTAGACAGGTTCGGTTACCCGCCCGTCGAACGCGACGAAGTTTACAGCGAAATTTTCGACCAGGCGGAAAACTTCAAAAAACACAAAAGCTAACCCGTTTTTTCAAGTTTTGTATTTTGCATCCAAAAAAGGAGATTTCTCATGAGAAAAGATTTCGGTCCCAAGGCGATCATCACTCCGCTTCCGGTCCTCATCATTGCGACTTACAACGAAGACGGAACGCCAAACGCGATGAACGCGGCCTGGGGCGGCCAAAGGGAAGAAGACCAGATAGCGATTTGCCTCGGAACAAGCCACAGGACGACAGAGAACATCAAAAAGCGCAAAGCCTTTACCGTGAGTTTCGGTACGCGGAAAACGGCAACCGTTTCGGACTTTTTCGGTATCGTCAGCGGAAACAAGCTTTCCGATAAGGTGGAAAAATCCGGACTGCACGTTATGAAAAGCGCCCACGTTGACGCTCCGATGTTCGAAGAATATCCGCTCACGCTCGAATGCAAGCTCCTCGAATGCAGCAAAGACATGGACGGCAGCACATATATCGTTGGGCAAGTCGTAAACACCAGCGCGGACGAAACGGTCCTCGACGAAAAGGGAAAAGTCGATCTGGGAAAGGTCGAACCGATTTCCTACGATTCCGCAGCCCACGCCTACCGCGTCCTCGGCGAAAAAGTCGGCAAGGCTTTCAGCGACGGAAAGACTTTGTTAAAGTAAATTTCAGCCCTCCGATTTTTTTAAAGCCCGGATTAAACGAGAACAGTCCGGGCTTTATTTTTGCTAATCCTTGATACAGCGGATGGGACTTAGGCGGTGTTTAAAATCAGAATCCAATCCAGCATCCTGAGCAACTTCCGCAACACGAATATATTGATTATTTGAAGTCATCCTAGGAATCCAATACCCTGTGTAAACGGCACCCATTGTCGGAAGACTTTCAAACCCAAAAATGTCGGAACCGTTTGAAATTTTCCAACCCGTCGTTGATTTCAACGCAGCAGCCAATAGAGTGGAATCCCGACTGCCGATTTGCTCCCTAACAAAATCAAACAAGGTATTCCATTCAGTAGTATCCGGCAAATGCCAACCGTCCGGGCAAATTCCTCGAATGGGATATGTAGGTGAACACGATTCCACATTGCCGCACCCTTTGCCGTTTTCAGAAAAAATCGCAGCGGAATCCATCGCAGCGGACCAATGATAAAGACGACCGTACCTTGTGTCGTAATATTCTTCAAGATCTTTCACGGTGTCCGGCATATAGGCATAGTTCAGGTTTTGAGCCATCCAAGTCTGCTCGCCTATTTGAACCATACGATAAATTTGGTCGTCGCGCAAGTCCTTGAAAAAACCGTAAAGTCTTTCATTGTGACAAACTTTTTCCGTCGGATTGAATTTACTCCCGTTACAAAGCGCATAGGTAGAATCATCAAAGCAGAAATTTTCATCGGGATTGTATGATTTTTCTCCGCAGAGTTCAACTTGTCTTTCGTTGTGACAAAAGAACGAATCAGGAGCATAACGCATACCACCGCAAAAATCATAGACAGAATCCTTAAAGCAAAAATTCTCCGACAGGTCGTAAACCTTTCCGCCGCAGAGCGAAACCGCCGAATCCGCCACACAAAAACTTTTCGCCGGGTCAAAAGGCTTGTTCCCGCAAAGCGCCTTGTACAAAGTAACCGAGTCCCTTCCACAGATTTGCAGGATAGTCCCGTCGCCGTTGTCCGCGAACGAGCAAGTTTCGCCGTCTTTTCCCGCCGATCCCTTTTCCCCGTTGAAAATCACCCCGACTGAATCGCCGCCGCAAACAACCTTGTAACCCGAGCTGTCAATAAGAAGTTCCACCGTGCACGATGTTCCGTCTTTTCCGTCGGAGCCGTTCTTGCCTTCTGTCGAGGCTTTCTTCCAAGCGGAATCCGCACACACATAAACCGCGTTTTCCTTTTGCGCAAACTTCATCTCGCCCGAGCGTTCCGCCGTACACTTTCCGAGCGAATCCGCAGACGCCACGACTTCCAGCCCGGAAGTTTCCTGCGTTATATTGGTTACTTTCGTCACGTCGTCGCCGCAGGCGGCAAGGAACATCGCAGTTAAAACGGCAAGCACGAAACATTTTTTCATCGGCGGTTATCCTTCTGGGGGTATTCCGGGACGTCTGAGGCAGGATTGTGAAAGCTTCGTTTCAAATATAAGTTTTTCGGTCGGATTTTCAAAGTCTTTTCTTTTAATTGTGTCTGATTTTGCGAGAATTGAGCTTATTTTATTATTTAAAGGGACAAGAAACATGGGAAGCGGGACATCGTAGCGAACCGGAGGATGACCGTGTGCAGAATCGATTTGCTTAAAAATTTTCTCATCCCGCGTCCCGCTTAACAAAAAAAACGCCCTCCTTTCCAGAGAGCGTCTTCGTCATCCGTAGGATTATTTAACGATTAATTTATGCTGCGAATTAGCGTTCTGCTTTTTGGTGAACTTGAACGTGAGAATTCCGTTTTCCAAAAAGGCTTCCGCAGAATCCGGATTGATTTCCTCTGCCAATTTGAACGAGCGCTCATAGTGCATCTCCGAAGAAGCGCTCTTACGCGTCGCCTTGATGCTCAGCGTATCGCCTTCGACATTCACATCGATATCGCTCTTCTTGACACCGGGCAACTCCACTTCGAGCGTGTAAATTCCGCCCTTTTCGGAAACCGACGACCGCGGCATACAGGATCCGCAGGCCTTGACATCGTCATTCAACGTGTCAAAAAGATTACTCAGTCCAAAAACGGGAACCATTTCGTTATACATAATTTACTCCTTTTGTTAAAATTTTACCTTATTTAATAACCAGCTTGCGGGCAGTTGCCGAAGCCTTCTTTCCGAGTTTGACACTCAGAACGCCATTTTCGAAAGTTACTTCAGCCGCTTCGGCATCGAGTTCCTTAGCGATCTTGAAAGCTCGCTCATAATGCATCTCGGCGGTTGCCGTTTTACGGACAGCCTTGATTTTCAGCGTATCATTCTCGATATGGACCTCGATATCTTCTTTTTTCGTACCCGGCAAATCCACTTCCAGAATATAGCCTCCATCCTTTTCGGCAACGGCAGCACGAGGCGTGCAAGTGGAATCGTTCTTGGAAGCCTCATGGAAAGAATCAAACCAGTCATCCAATCCGAAGAAGCGGGCAGGAATCATTTGCGTGTTGTACATCATATTAAACTCCTTTTTTATTTTCACCCATCCTTTTAGCAAAAGCCATGCCATCGTTTTCCTTGCAAAAACGGAAAATTTTTCGAAAAAGCCTTTTCAAAAAGAAACGATCGGTTTTAAAACGAAATTTTTGGGAGATTCATTTTGAAATCGAATATTTTTCAATCAACAGAAGCCAGAATTTCTTCGGAAGTCATCCCGAAATGTTTTTTAAGTGAAGCGTCGATGCCCAAGTTTTGCAAATCCCGGAGACAATCCCGAAATTCCCGGAAAGGTTCCGCGGATTTTGAACTTTCAAGCAAAATTTGCACCATCCGCTCCGAATACCAGTAAAGTTTTTCGGCATCGGCACGAGAGTTCCGGTTTACAAACGGTTCCGTCAGCTCCCGAATCGTTGGCGGATCTCCCGATGGCTTCTCTTTTCTTGCCCGAGACGCATCGATCACCTGCGCAATTCCCTCGTTCATCCAAAGCGGAATTTTAGCCCTAGTCATCGCTCGCACAAAAGCGTGGGCGAGTTCATGAAAAAGCATCGGACGATAGACATTCCGAATCTGCATCATCCCGACAGGAACCCGGATTTTCCCGTCAAAGACAGCTCCGACCCAATCAGGCCGCGGACCGATTCCCTGGTATTCCGAACTCCGGTAAAGCACCACGTGAAATTTGTCTTCGGGGTAAAAATGAAACAGCCCGCCGAGCGAATCATAGGCGACTTCCAGAACCGAAAGAACTTCCATCACATCATTCCGGGAAAACCTTCCTTCCAGTTCCAGCCGGAAATGTTCTGAATTTTCGATGCCGAGTTCCCGCATTTCTCGAAGCAATTGAGCGGACTTTTGGGAGAGAAATTCCAAATCAGGATGGCGAAATTTTAAGCCTGCGATATATTCCATGCATTCTTCATAGCGTTCCTCTTCGAAAAGAATCCCTGCCAAGTGAAGCTGTAAATTGGTATCGTTTGGCGTTTTTTCAAGCAAGTAGCGAACATTTTTCTCCGCGCATTTCCATTCCCGGGAATTTAGACATCCTTGCGTTTCGGAAACAAGATGGTTATACTTTTCGACAGCGGACCTCTCCGCAAGATACCCGCGTAGTTTTTGTCCGCAAAACAGGATAAGCAATACACAGACAAATCCAACAGCGATTTTTTTCACGATAGCGATTCATCCCAGAAATTGTTCAATCTTTTCGTTCCAGCCATCGGTATGTTCCGAAACCAAAAGTTTTCCCTTTTCGCAGAGGACAAAAAAGCAATCCTCTTCGACGACTTCAAAATCGGAGCCTCCATTATAGACATTTGCCACTCCATATTTTTCCCTATCGCGGTAAAGAATTACTTGGCAGCGAAACTCAGCGGAAAGTTCCAGAGCCTTTTCTTCAAGAACTTCATCCGGTGCATCTTCCACCGAAACGGAAATCGGGGGAGTTTTCAATATGCGACAGACAACACAGACTTCTTTCTGCATTTACAGAACTTCGCGAATTGCCTTTGCCAGCTGGTCAGCGCAGGAAGTGGTTTTTCCGTTACAGGTGTTTCCTTCCAGAATATCGGCAATTTCTTTCATATTCCTCCCTTCACAAAGTTTTCCGATGGCTTTTAGATTTCCATTGCATCCCCCGATGAACTTTAGATGGAACATTTTGCCATCTTCATAGTCGAAAGAGATGTGACTGGCGCAAACACCGCAAGGTTCAAATTCTTTTTTCTGCATACGGACAATTTAAAAATTCTAATTTAATTTAGCGATGTCTCTCCGAGTTCAATTTTTGCAAAAATTTTTGTATGCGGTCCTAAAAGTTTCGGGCTGGAAAAAGAACGTTCTTTGGAAAAACTTGGATTACATCTATCCCGAAATGACAATACTTCAAAAGGAAAACTTTCACAACCGATTGTTGAAAAATCTTTCTCAGGACGCTTCCGAATTCTTAACGAGAAGCTGGATTTATTCGAAAGGGGATTTCCGATTTTCAGTCGATGAAAAAAGTATTCCAGTTTTGGAAAAAATGAAGCAGGGCGGTTTGATGCTCACAGCGCACTTCGGAAACTACGAAGCGATCGGTCCCTGGCTGGTCAGGCTAGGCATTCCTCTCGCGGCAAGTTATGCAAAGCTCAAACCGGAATTTCTAGATAGATGGGTTTATTCCAGATACCGTTCGATTGACGATTACAATTATTCACTTTTTATAAACAATCCTAGAAAAATCTTGGAACTCCTAGATAAGAAAAAACTTTTCTGCCTAATCGCTGACCAAGACTTTCGACATTCCCGTTTCACCTGCGGAAACCTATTCGGAAAACCTGTTCATTGCAACCCGATACCTGCCTTTATTTTAAAATATAGACAAAAAACGCCTATCTACATTTGCTGGATAGAATCCGATTTAAAAACAAAAACTTTATTTGCGAGAAAAATTCAAGCATCAAACGGTGAAGAAGTTTTTTCAAGTTTTCACGCGCAGCTTGAAAGAATCATCCATTTATCCCCAGAAAGATGGTATGGCTGGATTCATCGGCGATATTTATCCACAGGACATTGAAATTCAGAATGTTTCACGTGAAACATTGATTTCATTGAAACTCTATTGGCAAAATTTTCATATCATGCTTTATCAACCGATGCTTTTAAATGACGGAAAGAGCTTGAATTATTGCAAACATAGGATTATCAAAAGGCAAGCCCACGAAAATCATGGTGAAACTTTTTGCATCGCCATTGAAAGCGTTTCAACGACCTTCCCGCGCGCAAAATCTTGATGCGAAAATGTTTCGAGTAAAAATTTCAAGGAGGGCGCATGATTCCATACGTCCCTCTTCGACTTGCTCGCCTGTACGCTAGTTCCAAAATACTACTGAATCCTTTCGCCCAATTAGAATTACTACTTTTTCGAAATCTTTACCGGTATCAAAGAAATCGTATAACTTGTTGAATACCGTCCTTGCTTGGACTCTATTCAAGACAATCTTCTTGTTCTGGTCACAGACAGACTTATCTCGTGAAATCTCTTTTGACTTTTCTACTGCAAAGTCTAACAACTCGCAGAACAGTTTTCTATTCTGCTCACGAAGCTTGTAAAGTTGATTGAAATACTTTTTAAGAAAAAAACGTGTATCTAAGATGTACACTTCATAATTACCAATTCGACGCTTGGTGTAGTTTAGTAGGTAGGGGTTTTGCAGAGACTTACCAGCGATGTATTTTGCGTAATCATTTACGTATTTATTGAAGTGTTGAATATTATCCTTAAGAAGTCTCTTAGTATCTACAATCTTAGTGCGACAGTCTTTCATCTGTTTCTGCACATCACGAATCTGCGCAATCAGGTCTGGACAGGCATTCTTGGCAATAGCTTCAATTTCAAGAATAGTAAATTTTCTCATTTTGAACTCCTTTAGTTTGATTTTCTGCCATTCATTTGACAGAAATTTTTGCACAATGTTACCATGTGTTGCATTGCACAAGCTTTCTAAGAGTTCAATGAAAAAAATAGATTGGTAAAAAAGACAAGGAGTTCAGGGCAAGCCGGAGACGTCTGCCGTAAAAACCTTTGAGTAAAATATAAAAAAAAACAGTCTGTCAAGTACGAATTACTAAGACAAAACAAAAATTCAGAAAAATTGGATTCTGCAAAAATTTTTTATTCTGGTGTTGCTGACAAGGCAAAATGCGTTTGTGATATTTTTAAACCTAAAAGCGGTACTATGCTTATCCTTTTTGAAAATAAAAATTCATTGCTTTGGAAAGTTGGAAACAGAGGATTCGGGGGCGCAAAACGGGACTTTTAATAGCCAAACGCTCTCGTAGAATATGATCAGGCAGAATGGAACTTTTTTTGTTTGAAGAAAGACGGAGCCTTTTCAAAGAACCATCAAAAGAGTTCCGAATCCAATCAAACTGCAACCAATTAGAGATTTTAAGGTAACTGTTTCATGTAAAAAGATAAAGGCGAGAATAATCGTAACAATAACGCTCATCTTATCAATGGGAACGACCTTTGAAGCTTCCCCAAGCTGAAGGGCTTTGTAATAGCATAGCCAAGA
This sequence comes from Hallerella sp., assembly GCA_050872465.1. Classification (GTDB taxonomy): domain Bacteria; phylum Fibrobacterota; class Fibrobacteria; order Fibrobacterales; family Fibrobacteraceae; genus Hallerella. Next base: position 25,528 of record JBNMGX010000003.1, on the reverse strand, counting down.
CGCTCCTGTGGCAAGCCCGGACAAAATCAAAAATAACCAACTTTTTTTTGAAATTTCCAAAATTCCATTACCGGAATGGGTTACCAAAACCATCAACCAGGACATTCCCAAAACAACCATCGTTCTAATTGCAGTTGCTAAATTTGAGTTGACATTTTCAATTCCTACTTTCGCTAAAATGGAAGTTAATGCAGCAAACAGAGAAGATAGAACAGCGAATAAAATCCACATGCTTCAAATATAGCAAACATTTTCTAGGATATACACGAACTAAATATTGGTAAATTTTCAAGCCCTATACTAAATGTTTCACGTGAAACATTCCATTTTATTCAAACATTTTTTCTGAATTTTGATAATAGGAGTTCTATTTTTTTCGTTTTAAATAAAAAAACATCTATAGGAAGCAACTTACCGATTTTCAAAATCAATCAATTTTATCGGTGCTTTAGCCATTTTCATTCAAAAATTTTTAAAACTTCAACAAAAAACAATTTTATTCACATTTTATCCGAAACAATCTTTATCTGAGTTGTTTTATTTTCACTCAAATATTCTAAATTGTTTCACGTGAAACATTATCAAGATTCAACACAAGAAAAACTTTTTCTAGACTTTCTCTCTGCCAATGAAATCTCTTTGCCAGAAGAAATGCTTGAAAAAATTTTCAGCTATGTGGAATTAGTTATCCGAGGAAATGAATTAACAAATTTAATTTCCCGAAACGACATACCGAAATTTCTGACACGGCATATTGCGGACTCCCTGTACCCTTATATCGTACTATCTAAACAAAAATATCTAAAAAAGGGAATGGTTTGGGCCGATATGGGCGCGGGTGGAGGATGCCCCGTATTTCCTCTCGCTATCGTCTGCCCAGAAATCAACTTTTACGCTTCGGAGCCGCGCCACAAAAGAGTTCTTTTTTTGGAAGAAACAAAAGAAGCTTTAAATCTGAAAAATCTGAGAATCGTGGGAAAACGTTTCGAAACATCAAACATATCAAATTGTGACATCATCTCCTGTCGAGCGCTTTCCCGATTTGAAGCGGATTATGAAAGAGCCCTGCCAGCTCTCAAGAAAGATGGTCTTTTCGTCACATTTAAAAGCAAGGAAATCGCCCAGGAATTAAAAAATGTTCCGAATATTCATTTGATTGATTACAAGCTTCCAAACGAAATTCAAGAATACTCATTAGTGATTAAAGGAATCTATGGGTAAAATCATCGCAATCTGCAACCAAAAGGGTGGAGTCGGAAAAACGACGACAGCAATCAACCTTGCTGCCAATTTTGCCGCCCTGGAAAAGAAAACCCTACTGATCGACATGGACCCGCAAGGCAATGCATCCCAGGGATTGGGCTATCTCGAAACGCAGGAAGAAGACATCCATGAAGCTTTGGACCTAGCCGAAAGCCCGGACGCCGTTACTAGCGAAGCCCTTCAAAAGTTCATTTTAAAAACAGAGCTGGATTATTTAAAAGTCATCACATCTGCCCCGGATCTTTCCGTGATGGAACTGGAATTGGTCAATTCGATGAGCAGGGAACATCGCCTAGACCGGATAACATCAGTACTCAAAAAAGAATTCGACTTTATCATCATCGATTCGCCTCCCAGTTTGAATCTCTTGACATTAAATGTCCTGACGGCAGCGGACAGCGTTTTAATTCCTGTCCAGTGTGAATATTACGCCTTACAGGGACTTGCGGAACTTTTCAACACGATTCGCCTTGTTCAGAAAAACCTGAACAGTCGCTTGAATATCGAAGGCGCGCTTCTCACGATGTACGATGCGAGGCTCAGCCTTTCCAGACAGGTCGCCGATGAAGTCAGGAACGTCATCTCGGAGCGGGTCTTCAAAATCATGATTCCGCGAAATGTCAAACTCAGCGAGGCACCGTCCCACGGAAAACCCGTCATCCTCTATGACGTAAAAAGTACCGGGGCGCAGGCCTACATGAAACTCGCAGAAGAAATCATCAACGGGGTTAAATAGAAATGGGAAAAAAATCAGCACTCGGCGGTCAAGGCTTAGCTTCCATTATGCAATCGCATGGATATGGCGAACCGAATGAAATTCACCAGGATGAAAACGGCAATACGGTCCGAGTTGAAAAAATCAACTTGGAATTAATTGATCCAAACCCTTACCAGCCCCGAAAGGATTTCAGCGAAGAGGAACTGCGGGAACTCGCCGATACGATTCGGGAACAAGGACTGATCCAGCCGATTACCGTCAGAAAGTTCAACGGCCGCTACCAAATCGTAAGCGGCGAAAGGCGGACCCGCGCGGCAAGGCTTGCTGGGCTTTCCACGATAGACGCCTATGTCCACGAACTTCTCTCCGACAAGCAGATGGCGGAATGGTCGCTCATCGAAAACATCCAGCGCGTGGATTTGAACGCCATCGAAGTCGCCAAGTCCTACGAACAGTTGATTAACAATTACGGCTACACGCATGACGAACTTTCCAAGAGTGTCGGCAAGTCCAGGTCGGCAATCACCAATTCGCTTCGCCTGTTAAAATTGCCGGAACAGGTCCAAGCCTGGATCATGGAAGGAAAACTTTCCCAAAGCGCGGCGCGCTCCCTGCTCAGCCCGGAAATATCCGACCCGGAAACCGTTGCCCGTGACATCATCGAAAAAGGCATGAACGTTCGGCAAGTCGAAAACCTGGCAAAGGAAAACAAGAAGAAGGAATCCGAATCCCGCCCCGAACCTCAAGACAAGCCTCTGGACCCAAACATTGTCGAATTTCTCCGAAAAATGGAAGAATTTTTGGGCACGAGCGTCAAGCTCCAAAAATCGAACGAAGACGCTTCCAAGGGAAAGCTTATTATCGATTACTATTCCTTTGAAGACTTGACCCGCATCCAGGAAAAAATAGAAGGAACGAATTGAAGAACCGCTACCATATCGTCCAAATCATTCCGTCGGATGCAGGAAAGACCATTTCCTTCAAGCTTCATGCCTTGACATGGAAGCTGTTCGGATTCCTGATTTTCGCCATATTTCTCTTAGGCGGATTTCTCGTCTATAAGCTTGCTACGCTCAACGCGATTATCGTCAGCTCCCGGGAAATTCATGCCCAGAACGAGCTTCTGCTCCAAAAGCAAAAAGAATACGAACTGTTCTTTTCCGAGCTGGATTCCATTTCCACAATGGAACGCCAAATCAAGAACATCCTCGGAACTTTCTACGAAACGGATTCGACAAAACTTTCCGCGGTAATCGAAAAGAACCGGTTCGACTTTGTCCCGCTCGCCAAGAACCGCTTCAATGCGGAACTTACCGGCTATTCGGAACAGGAAAAACGCCAGAACTGGAACCAGATTCCGAGCATCATTCCGACAATCGGCATCATCAGCAAGCGTTATTCGACCGAAGAAAAACATCTCGGCATCGACATTTCCGCAAAACTGGACGAACCTGTCTTTGCGACGGCCGAAGGAAAGGTTCTTTTCGTCTCCAAAATGAAGGACCGCGGGCTGAACATGCAAATCGACCACGGCAACGGCTATGTTTCCAGCTATTCGCATCTCCAGAAGACATACGTCAAAAAGAATGCAACGGTCAAGAAAGGCGAAGCGATTGGAACGGTCGGCTCGTCAGGAAACTCCACGGGGCCGCATATCCACTATGAAATTTTAAAGGACAGCGAGCCTATCGACCCAGAACTTTTTATCGAGGAGTAAATATGGCAAAAGAAAACGACAGCCAGTTCACACAGATAAGCCCTTCCATGAACATCACGGGAGACCTTTCCGGTTCGAGCGATTTACGAGTTGCCGGAAAAATCAAGGGAAACATTTCCACGACCGGGGATATCGTCGTCGAGAATTCCGGCTACATCGAAGGGACAATCAAGACGAAGAACGCAACGATTGCCGGGAATGTTTCCGGGGACATCGAATGCAGCGAAAAGTTGGTTCTCGAAGCGAAATCGCTTGTCATCGGAAATATCAGGACGAAGCTGCTTGTCATCGAATGCGGAGCGAGACTAAAAGGAAACTGCGAAGTATCGGTCGAGGACAAGGAAGTCAAGAAGCCTTAACGGGCTTCTTTTTTTATGCACAGCTCTCTTTAAATATTTCCCTTATTTATATAAAAGATTATGAGAATGACCGGGTGGATTTGTGGAAAGATTGGGAAGTTGCGAATGTAACCGATTGATTTTTCACAAGATACAAAAACAGTGGACAAGTTTTTAAATTTGATAAAGTTTTGATTTATCCACACAAATTAACATTGAAAACTTTTCCGCCGGAGTTTTTCAACATCCGTAAAGATAAGTTCCACAAATCGATGTTGAATCCGACTTTTCAATAACTTATCCATCCACATGTTGATAAATTTGTTGGATTGACGGCTATCACATTGAATTTTAAAGAGTTAAAAAGGATTTCAAAAAGTGGGGACTTTATTTAGATTTGGGATATGGAACTGGAAAACGCATCTTTTCGGGTTGGACAGATTTCCGATATCCACCTTGTCGCCGGAAGATCCGAGAAAGACGGATTGAATTCCGTTGAAAGTTTTGAACGTGCGCTTTTCGATGCAAAGCGGCAGAATCTTGACCTTCTTGTTTTCAGCGGAGATTTAACCGAGGACAGTTCAAAGGAAGAATACGAACTTTTCTTTCGGATGGTAGAATGTTATGACAGGCCGTGGTGTGTGATTCCCGGAAACCACGACAGCTCCGAGGATTTGGGGAAGTTTTCTCCCGTTCCCTTGAAATTGGACGGTGGGGAAATTTTTTACAGGCGGACGGTGAATGGATTTCCCTTTTTCTTTTTGGACAGTTCGACCGGAATAATTTCCAAAAGGCAATTGGAATGGCTGAAGAGCGAAGCATTGAAGGAAGACGGAGAAATTTTCCTGTTTGCGCACCATCCTCCCTGCCTGTGCGGGCATCTTTTTATGGATTCGCGCTATGCGCTGAAAAACTGGAAAGAAGTCGGCGAGACGCTCGACAGCATCGGAAATCTTCATTCGATTTTCGTAGGGCATTACCATTCCGGAATGACGATTGATCGCGGAGCCGGCCAAACGGTCTATGTCACGCCATCGACGCAGATGCAATTGGACCCTGAAAGTTCCGAATTCCATATCCTGAGTCGGATTCCGGGTTGGCGTCTTATCGAGTATTCGAACGGGAAGCTTTTGACGGAGTTGCGCTTTCTCGGGGAAAGTTCCGATAAAATTTGATTTATTTTCACGATTCCCCTTGATTATTTTTCGAAATTTGTTTAAATTAGGCTCACCTGGCGGTTTAGCTCAGTCGGTAGAGCAACGGAATCATAATCCGTGTGTCTGTGGTTCGACCCCACAAACCGCTATTATCCCTTATGGAAGGAGCCACAATTGAATCAAAAGTTGTTTACATTTGTATTCGCAGTGGCTTCTTTTTTTATTTTAATTGCTTGCGGAGCGGATCAGTCGGAATCTCTTACTCCGTCGCTTCCGAGACAGGATGCGAAAAAGCAGGTCGCTCCGATTTCAGCTGCCAAGTTTGTTGCTCCGAAGACTAGCCTCATCGACGAGAAAAAGGCTGGCCAATATCTGAACGCAACCGCTGCGCTTGTCATGCTCGGAGAGGAATGGTCGCTGAAAATCGAGCAGGCCCAGGGCGACGAGAAAATCCTGATTCTTCAAAATTACGAAAAGGCAAAGGAACAGGTCTGTGTTCGGGTAGGACTTTCCGGTTTGGACGAGTACAACTGGATGACAAATGTCGCCCTGAAAGATTCCGGAAATGCGGAAGTTCTCGCCAAGGTCGGCATCAAGACGAATTGATTTTAAAAATTTTTTTATTGAATAGTCGTCTCTTTCCGGGTCGTAATTTATTCCTGTTTCAGGGTTATCCATCAAAAACGTTTGCATTAGATTTCTGAAAGTTAATTTTTAAACTAAAAAAAACGCCGCTTTTTGGCGACGTTTCGGGAGACAAATTTTCGATTAGATTTTTTCGAAAGCCTGCGTCAGATCGGCAATGAGGTCGTCTGCGTTTTCGATTCCTACGGAAAGGCGGATCAAGTCGGGTCGGATTCCGTTTGCGATGAGCTGCTCGTCGGTCAGCTGGCGGTGCGTGTGGCTTGCCGGGTGGAGTACGCAGGAACGCGCATCGGCAACGTGGGTGACGATCGCTATCAGTTTGAGCGAGTCCATGAACTGGATGGATTCTTCTCTGCCGCCTTTGATGCCGAAAGCGAGAACGCCGCAGGGAATTCCGCCCTTGAACTGCTTCTTGGCGAGTTCGTGATACTTGTCCGATTCGAGGCCTGCGAAATTGACCCAGGCAACTTTCGGATGGTTCTGGAGGAACTTGGCGATTTTCAGCGCGTTTTCGCAGTGTTTCGGCATCCGGAGGGCGAGCGTTTCAAGCCCGACGTTCAGGAGAAAAGCGTTTGCCGGGGACTGGATGCTTCCGAAGTCGCGCATCAGCTGGGCGGTTGCTTTGACGATATAACCCTTTTTGCCAAAAGCCTTGCTGTAGGCGAGACCGTGATAGGAAGGGTCGGGTTCCGTTATTCCCGGGAACTTGTCGTGGTGAGCTTCCCAGTCGAAGTTTCCGCTGTCGATGATCGCACCGCCGACTGTCATCGCGTGTCCGTCCATGTATTTTGTCGTCGAATGGGTGATGATGTCCGCGCCGAATTCAAACGGTCGGCAGAGAACCGGCGTAGCGAACGTATTGTCGATGATGAACGGGACGCCATGCTTGTGAGCGATGTTTGCAAATTTTTGAATGTCCGTGATGCGGCATGTCGGATTGGCGATTGTTTCTCCGAAGAAAGCCTTTGTGTTCGGACGGAACGCCTTGTCGATTTCTTCTTCGCTTGCATCCGGATCAACGAATGTACATTCGATGCCGAGCTTTTTCATGGTGACGGCGAAAAGATTGTAAGTGCCTCCGTAAATCGCCGATGAGCTGACAAAATGGTCGCCCGATTCGCAGATGTTGAAGATGGCAAAAAAGTTGGCAGCCTGTCCGGAGCTGGTGAGCATTCCGGCAATTCCGCCTTCGAGTTCCATAATTTTCTGGGCGACGGCATCGTTCGTCGGATTCTGAAGACGCGTGTAGAAATAGCCGTCTGCCTTGAGATCGAAGAGGTCCGCCATCTGGGCGCTCGTGTCGTACTTGAAAGTCGTGCTCTGGTAAATGGGGAGAATTCTCGGTTCACCTTTCTTGGGAGACCATCCGGCTTGGACGCACAGGGTTTCGTTGTCGAGTTTTTGCATTCTGTTCCTTTTGCGTAAATGTAAATCTATGCATAAAAATAATTATTTATTTGGAAAGCGTGCCGCCATTTCTTGAAATTGAAGAGTTTATTCGAGATTTCAAGAAAATTCCTTGAGTTCGTATTTCGTGCTGCGTCCTTTTCCGCTTGATTTGGCCAATACACCTTTTTGGATGAGACTGTTCAGATCGCGCAAGGCGGAATCGTGGGAAATTTTTGAAATTTCCGCCCACCTTGTCGAAGAAATTTTTTTCCCGGGATTGTCCCGCAGATATCCTACTAGATTCTGTTCGCGCTCCGTCAAGGAAATGTTTCCGAGGAAGAGTTGTTGCCTTGCCTTTTCAAAGCGTCCAGACCATTCTTTTTTAGCTGTTTCCAGAGCCGCTTCCATCTTGGAAAGAAACCACAGAATCCATTCCGTAATGTCTCCGTTTGAACGTTCGGCGGCGGAAAGCGCTTCGAAGTAGCCGGACTTGTCGCTAAGGATTTCTTCGTTAAGGGAAAAAAATCTCTGGGAAGAATTTTCGCTCCGTGAAATCATCATGTCGCAGAGGAGCCGAGAAAGAATTCCGTTTCCCGATGAAAACGGACGGATCGCGCCGAACCAGAAATGGACGATTCCCGCCTTGAGAATTCCGTCGATTTGGGATTCATTGAAAAACTGGAAAAGCTTTGCCGTTTCTTGCGGAATACGCTCCCAAAGGACGCCGCGGAAACCTTTGAACGCTTCGCTTTGCGGAGAATCGATTGTTTCTCGATAATGTCCGCCGTTCTCGACGATTGTCGCATGGAGGGAGAGCAGTCGCTTTTCGTTCATCGGCAGGGAAAAGTTCCGAAGCGCCGGGTAGATGATTGTGGGAATTTCTTCCCGGTCCGCTATTTTAAAGAGGGCCTTTAGGTCGCGGATTTTGATGGATTCCAAAAACGCGGTATCCTTTGCAAAGAAAATTTTCCCCTGCAAGTTTCCCTGCAAAAAACGGATACGGCAGAGCGGGTTGATAATCGCCGTTCGGGAATAGCGGAAATTTGTCCAGTCGGGATATTGGTGGATAAAAAGCATCTCGGTTAAAATTTAAATAATTAACGCAAAATATGCGTAGAAATTTTAAAAAGCGAGAATTTTTGAAATGTCAGGCAATCTGGGAAAAGTGGAAAATGTGAAAGTTGGCTAAAAATGAAAAACATTCATATCTTGAAATTTGTTGATTTTTCATGAATAATGACTAATAGACGCAAAATATGCGTCAAAAAGACGGTTTTTTAATGTGCGCTGCATTTTTGCTTGGACTTTCCGTGTTGCCTATTTATCTTTGCTTTTAACATGGAATCCCGCTCGGCGGGAAAAGGAAAACAAAATGTACTATCCTTCGGTTAAGGTTCTCGACTGCACTATCCGCGATGGTGGACTTGTCAACAAGCACGATTTCAGCCTGGAATTTGTCCGTCGCCTTTACCAGCTTTTGACGGCTGCGGGTATCGACTATATGGAAATGGGCTACAAGAATTCTCCGGAACTCTTTGACCCGAAGGAATACGGTCCGTGGAAGTTTTGCGAAGACGATTTGCTGTGGAAGGTCCGCGACGGTATCGACAGCCCCGTAAAGCTCGCTGTGATGGCGGACGTTGGGCGTGTGAACATGAAGGCTATCAAGCCGGCATCCGAATCCCCGTATCAGATGGTCCGCGTGGCTAGCTACGTGAAGAACATCGACAAGGGAATCGATCTGGTGAACACTTTCCACGACTTGGGATTTGAAACGACCCTGAACATCATGGCGGTGAGCCGTGATCGCGGCCCGGAACTCGACGAAGCCTTAGACCAGGTGGAGCACGAATGCAAGGCGGACGTTCTCTATCTCGTGGATTCGTTCGGCTACTTCTATCAGGAAGACATCGACCAGTGCGTCAAGCGTTACCGGGACCACGTCAAGTCGAAAAAGTTCGGTTTTCACGGACACAACAACCAGCAGCTCGCTTTCAGCAACACGATCCAGGCGGTGATCGACCATGTCGATTACCTGGATTGCACGGTGACCGGGATGGGTCGCGGTGCGGGAAACTGCACAACGGAACTTCTCTTGAGTTTCCTCAAGAATCCGAAATTCGACGTCCGCCCGGTGCTCGAAGCGATTACCGAACTGTTCGTTCCGCTTCGCCAGAAGTACGAATGGGGCTACATCATTCCGCAGATGATTACCGGTTCGATGAACCTGCATCCGTCCGCGGCGATTGAATTCCGCAAGACGCCGGAAAAGGATCAGTATCGCAAATTCTATGAAATGATGGTGAACGAGATAAACCTTTAATTGTTTCGTTTGTTTGGATTTTGGAAGCGCGCTCGGCGGTTTTGTCGGTGCGTTTTTTTTTATTGGGTTTTGTATTTGGTTTGTAATTATTTTTGTTTAAATTTGATATCAAAGGAACTATTTTATGAAATTGCGAATATTTATTTTTATTGCGATTTTTGGAGTTTACTCATTTGCTTCTGAATATCAATTTGGAGGAAATGTCGTGTGTAATACTCCAAATAAAATATCTATAAATGGAATACCTAATGATGCCTGTTTTATAAATGCGCAACATATTGCTGTAGGGATAAGTCCTCAGGATGGTGCTTATTTTTTTGATGTTTTGGATGGTTTTGTCACAATAGATGACGCCACAACTGTAAATTTGCGTTTTATCTTTCCTAAATCACATGATTTCTATAATCAAATTCAAGCAATAACACAAACAGCTTTTGGGACAAGAGCGCAAAGTTCTATCATTTTTAAAAATCCAAATGTCGTGGGTGCAGATTGTTATAGATATGCAAATACTGGAAATTTAGTATGCTCTTTGTTAGCAATTGAAATTTTTAGAAATTGAATTTATTATGCGATTTTTTGTTGTACTATTTTTTTTAATAGCTTCATATTCGTATGTTAGTGGAAGTGTTATTTTTCCAAAATACAATTCTATGACAGTTTTTTCTATCGCAGATGGAGATTCTATAATTTTATCTGATTTTCCTTCAGATTGGAAATATAAAAGAGTTGCTATGGGAATTAATGGTTCACCTCTTCAAGGAATTTTTGTTAATCCAAATACTTCTTGTGAATTTTTTTTGTCTGGCTATTATAAAATTATCGATTTTCAATATAGGCAAGAAAATTCAGTAATTCTTATTTATCGTGGAAAATCGATGTTAGTTGGTTTTTTGCAGTGGTGGGTTGATAATGATAATGTGAACTCGATATGTTCTAAGATTTCAAAGGAACTCTTTGCTGATAGTATTGAGCTTTTGTTGAATAAAAAACTATCTTTTTATAGAAATTTAGAAGTTCCAAACCAAGAAGAAATTTTTGAAAATTCGGTTGGCTCTTTTCGAATTCAAAACTTTCAGTCGTTTCCTCACAATGATATTGTTATACAAATAGAATCAAAGGATGAAAAACCTCTAGAAGGATATCTTCGAATAGGTAAAAATTTTTATCCTCTTTCTGGTTACTCTATTTCTATTCCAATAAATCGTCGATCTAAATATGCTATAGTATTTCAAGTTGCATTTCATACAATAAGAAAATACTCGATAAAATGGTGGGGTGAATCAAGGGAACCCAAAAAGGAAAAAGTATACTCCGAACAAAATATTGTCGGTGATACAATTTTTGCTTCGTATTTATTTACAGGAAAAGTTAAAGAGATTGATACGCTGCATTTGAAGATAGATAAAAATTCTTTAGCTGATGGAAAAATTCCTTCAATAACACGTTATTCAAGTTTACCAACAGAAATAACGCAACATTTTTCAGAATTTCGTTTTTATGGAACTGCTTATGAAATTTCAGGAAAACTGAGTAATGGCAAAAAAATAACGGTTGCGCTTCCTCTGGGTGACGAATATGAGGTTGGTGATAGCATAGGTATTTTTCACTATAGTAATGGAGTTTTAACAGATATTGAAATTGATAGTGTTGTAGGAAATTTCGTTTATTTTAAAACGGATTCATTTAGCTTGTTTGGTCGTTGGATAAAAAAAGCAGCTAATAAACTCGGTAAAGTGTTAGGAACTATAGGTGGCGGAATCATAGATGGAATTGATAAAGTCGTTTCTTTTGCTAACAGAATGTATGATAAATTAATCAATTTTGTTTGTGGAGGATTTTTAGATGGAGATATGTGGAAAAGACTATTTCATATGATGCCTGATGACAAACGCCATTTTGTTGTAGGTGAAATATCAACAGCTAAGGCAAGTAAAACAGATAGCGATTTCGAAAGAATGAAGGCGATTGCAATGGGGCAGCTGGAAAAATTATCGGGTTCCGATAAAAAAAAATTAGTTCAATCTAAACATAATCTAAATATTCTTTTAGCTAATCTAATAATTCGAAAAAGAAATTCTGCGGATACGTCAGTAAGACATTTTATCTTTGAAATGGGTTCAGAAAAAACATCAAGCTTGATTGTATTGAAGGATTTAAAAAATTCAAAGATTTATCCGGTGGAAAAGTACTTTTTACTATCATCTGATTTAACAACATCTGCGGAAAGGTTATTAGATTTTTTGTCTAATTGTTATGGTGCTGTAAATCTAACAGGGTATTTAAAGACGAATATTAAAAAATCAACAGAAAGTATCTCCGGTTATTGTAAATCGTATTTTCATTTATGGGGAATTTCTACTTGGTTTCAATCCGTTTTTCATTGTGGAGCAGGCATAGCTAAAGGTACGGGACCTTCTTTAGCTGATGGCAGCTTGTTTGATATGAAAAACTTTTTTAGCAAAAAAGATGATTATGTTTTATCTACAACGGATGTATTAAGTCTAGCGGTTCTTTTGTCATATTATTCGGAAGATGAGGAAACAAAGGAAGCTTTGGGGGTGATGTTTAAAAATTCTTATGACGCTTTGTCGGCGTGGGCCGGATTTATGGGTGCCGTAATGCTTTATAATAATATTTCCATCAAGGCCGAAGCGGCAATGGCTTTATACGAATACATTTATTCGGGTTCATTTGAACATTTTAACAAATTAAAGCAAGGAATGATAAATCATTATGGTCCAAATGGGGGATTCTCGGAAGGGATGGGATATGCTCAATATGTTAATGAAACTGTTCCTTATTTGATGGTAGCTCTTCGACAAGCAATGAATTTAGGGGGTGATGATTTTGATTTGCCTCAAGGATTTTTAAATTCTGGAAAATATATAAGAAAATTTTCAAGACCTGTACGATTAGGAAGTTCGTCTCAATTAATTCCAATAGAAATTGACGATGGATGTACTTATCCTCCTGATTTTTATGTGTGGGGAACTTTAACAAAAGACAAGGTTTTCTATGGATTTGCAGAACAATTTGATTTTGATTCCTATGCTGATACAACTTTGTTCTTGTTTCGTTTTTTGGGATTGCCGGATGAAAAAACAATGAAGTTGATGGATGTAGAACCTGATTTATCAAAACTAAAAAAATTAGCCGAAATGGGAACAAATGTTGAAGCTGATTTTTTAGATGGATTGGGAGTAATTAAAGTTTTTTCCAAAAACGATACGGCGAGTATTTCTCTAATTGCAGAAAATGGAATTTTGCGAGATATGGGGCAGGCGCATGATCAACAAGATAATATGTCCTTTACTTTAGCAAGTACATTGAATGGTTTTTTTGTACAAGATCGTGGATATAAAGATTTTAAAATGTTTGATAAGTACAAAAATTATAGCACTCATAATGTTATCCGTCGTTTATGCCAAAAAGAATCATGTGAGGAAGATGATGCAAAAGGAAAAAGTCTCTCTAGATCAGAACTTTCTCAGCGAGCAACAGCTTTTACAGGATATAATACTGGTGTAATGATGAATCTTTTGTTTAGTGCATTGAATGACGATCTTGCGGGTTATGGAGTTTTGCGAGCAGGCGGTTCAGATGCATATGTTGAGGATTCTGTTCGTGTATTAGATGAAAACGATGTAAAGTTGGTTGGTTTTAGTGCGCGCCAAACAACAACATCCGATTTAAAATTGGAAAGATCCATTTTCTATTTTGGAGAAACATTATGGTTTGTGGATAGATTTGACAAGGATAGTTTGGTTTGGACCGTTAATTCAGAAATAGATAGTTTACCCAAGAAAATGGTGGTCTATTTTGGAAAACAAAAATGGGATGTAAACGCGATAGATACTATAAAAGTTGAGCAAAATAGACGCCGAGAAGATACGGATGCTTCTGGTATTTTACGGTTGAACGAATATTCGTGTAAAATAAATCATGAACGTTTGGTAACGCTTGTCTATCCTATGAATAAAAATATCGAATTTCAAATGGATCTCGTTTCTTGTCCAAAAGAAATTCAGTGCTTTGGGAGAAAAATAGGTGACATTTGGCAAAGGGTGGTTATTAGCCCGCAAGGAAATTCTTTTGTCTTCCGCAATGCTTTTCCGGGAAGCTCCGATATTTCGCAATGGGCTGGAATTGTTTTTGGGGAAAGTGTTGACGGAAAAACCTGGACAATTTTAGGAAATCTTAATGGTGAATTAAATTCTCAAAAATTAAAAGATGAAACAGATTTATTTGATTTGCCCGCATTGAAACTTTTGTGGAGGGAAAGATGAAAAAAATTATCGTCATGTTGTTGCCAATGCTAATCGGTTGCAATGATATTCCATCTCAAGGAAAGCTTCTTTTCTTAAGAAAGGAAGCCAATCTGGGACACTTGATGCGAACCAATGCGATAGGCGATGATTGTGTTCGTACTTTTTTTCACTTCACGGTGAATTGTTTTATTGATACAAATACTTTGGCAATGGATTCCTGTCTTGTTTTGACTGCTTCCGGCATAGATGTGTATGAATATCCCGCTTTTTTGAAAGTCCAGATAAAGTCCAGCGAGGATACAGCGTGGAACAGTATTTTGTCGTATCTTCCTTTTAAACATTCCGATAAAAATTTTGGCTGGATGGTGCAACCAAAAGGATATTATGAAGGTTCTGAATTTATTCCCTCGGACACGATTCTTATTGGGGATAAATATATTCCGCAAAAATCTCTGGGTGTGTTTGAATTTGAAATCCGGGATTCCTTTGGAAACAAGATAAAAATCGGGCTGAATCTACGTTCTCGACTGCCTCAGGTTTCCAAAAATTCAATGGGAAATTTGGTTTTGCATTTGAATGATTCTTTGCGGTTTAAGCTGTGTCCCGTTATTTTATGTTCTACTATGTATGGCTGTGACGATTCTTTGAGGGTGCGAGTTGATCCTTCTCAAAGAGAACTGTATTTATGGGATGTTTATTGCCTGTCAAGATATGAAAGTTATGAAATAGCAATTCCCGATTCTTCCTATTTGGAAAAGTTTGGAAATTATGTAGCCGAAGCGATAATTGATTTGCCTGAGATAACCGTTGAAACCGATTGTAAAAAAGGCATGTGTGTTGAAGATGATATACGGCGAATATTTGAACCCTACTATTACATCTATTACAAATGAAAAAACAGGATCGTTTTGGAGGTTGCTATGAAAAAAGTGGTGTTGATACTTTTTGCTGTTTTAGTCGGTTGTGGCGATATAATATCTGATGGTCAAATATCCAATGGTTTAACTGATTATTCGAAAAAAGAAGCAAATTTAAAGGGACTTCTGCAAATAGGTTTCTCGTCTTTTTCGCTAGAGATGCATTGCTTTGTCGATACGAATGTTTTGACAATAGATTCCTGCTTGCTTTCACCAGAGTCAGGCATACATCGATATGAATATCCCGCTTTTTTGAAAGTCCAGATAAAGTCCAGCGAGGATACAGCGTGGAACAGTATTTTGTCGTATCTTCCTTTTGAATGTTTCAATCAAAACTTGGATGGGGGGATTTGTTCCGATACGATACGGCCCGGAGGATATTATAAAGATTCCGAATTTATCCCCTCGGACACGATTCTCGTTGGGGATAAATATATTCCGCAAAAATCTCTGGGTGTGTTTGAATTTGAAATCCGGGATTCTTTTGGAAATAAGATAAAAATCGGGCTGAATCTACGTTCTCGACTGCCTCAGGTTTCCAAAAATTCAATGGGAAATCTGGAATTGCGGTGGCCTTCGGATTCCTTGCCGACAGCGGTGTGCATCGCTTCTTTATGCGCTAACGAGGACGGCTGCTCTTCTCCTTTGCGAATTTTGCAGGTGGATTCATCGGTACGGGAAAAGTACAGCTGGTTTGATTTTTGCCTCTCTGGAAATGAAAAGGAGGAAATTGCGATTCCCGATTCTTCTTATTTGGAAAAGTATGGAAATTTTGTGGCGGAAACAAAGATTAACTGGTTCGTCTTTGACAGTAGCATGACCATCGAAAGCAATTGCAAGAGGAAAGGTTGCTCCAAAGAGAATGTACTCAACCAATTACTCAGTCGCCGTTATCGACTTTATTACAAATAAACGAGTCGTTAAAATTTTTTGTCCGGGTTTTAGAAACTTGTTTAGCAGGTTTTGCTGTCGTGTTTTCTAGCTTTGGGAATTATTTTGGGAATTTTATGAACGAAAAGGCGTATTTTCCGGCGATAGACGGGTTGCGGCTTCTGGCTTCGCTGAATATCGTGATGCTCCACTTGGCGTCGTCTTCGGCGCTAGGCTATATGGCGTCGCTCTCTTGGGTGTTTCCGATTGTGACGGCTCCCGCGTTTGCCGCCGGGCTTTTCTTTATCCTCGCGGGCTTCCTCTTTGCGTCGAAGTTCAGCGATCCCGATAGAAGGCTCCCCGTGATCCCGTTTATGTTTGCGCGGATTTCGAAGCTTTACCGCTGCCATTTTGCGATGACCGTGCTGATGTTCGCCGCTCTGTATGTGAAGCTCGGCGGGTTTGGCAACATGTTCCACCCGGTCCGTTCGCTCCTGATGCATCTTTCGCTCACATGGACGTTTTTCCCGGAACAGGGGATGAAGCTGAACGAGCCGAGTTGGTCCCTGACTGCGTTCTTCATCTGTTACGCGATAACGCCGTTCTGCGCCCGGAAACTTGCGAAAGTCGAGAAGAAAGGTTCGCTCTGGATTCTATGCGCGCTGGTCTTTGTGCCGGGGATTCTCTGGGGAATCTTCTTTGCGTATGCCGGTTCGCTCGGGGAGCTTCCGCTGCTCGGAAACTTTGCGAACTTCGACGTGCGCCATCGATACTTCCACGTTTTTCCGTTTGTCCGGATTTTCGAGTATCTGTTCGGGATGATCCTCTTTCGGCTTTACAGGGTCGGTGCGTTTGATTTTCTGAAAAAGGATTATGTCGCCGGGATTTTGCAGGTCGCGCTGCTCGGCGTTTTATATGCGAGCCTCTTTACGATGAAGTCGGGAAATGTCGCATGGAACTTCATCTGCCATCATTCGGTTGCGGTCATGCTCTACGGCGGGCTGATTGTGAGCATCACGACTTCAAAGGGCTGGCTTTCAAAAGTCTTCTGCATCCCGGTTGTGCGTTCGATTGGCCGCGCATCGTTTTATCCCTACCTCATCCACTTGCCGCTGATTACGATTGCGTGGAGCTTTTGCAACATGAACCGTCCGCTTTCCACGGTGATTTTCCTGGTATTCATCTATACGGTGAGCACGCTCTATCAAAAGCACAAGGACCGCCTGCACCGCTTGAAAAAGCAGGCCCATTCGCTGCCGCCTCAAGGATGACCGATGAAGTTACAAACTTTTCTCTTCCTTTTCCTCTGCGCGGTTCCGCTTTTTGCCGACTGCGTTTCGGGAAGTTCCATTCCCGAAGAAGGGCTTGTCGCCTATTATCCCTTTGACGGCGACGCGGTTTCGCACGGTTCGGTTGCGGGAGTCGATGGAGAGGTTTATCGGGCAACGCTTGCGACGGACCGCTTTGGAGAACCCAATTCGGCATATCATTTCGGCGGAAGCGATTCCGCCTACATCGAGATTCCCGATTGCGACATTTTTAGTATCGTAACGACCGGAGCCTTGACGATTTCCGCATGGATTTCCCCGGATTCGCTGGATTTTGAAAGGACGGACGGCGGTTATGTGCACTGGATGGGAAAGGGCGAGCCGCAGGCGCATGAGTGGGCGCTTCGGATGTACAATTTCCACTCGGAGCGTCCCAATCGGATTTCATCGTATGCGTTTAATCTGTCAGGTGGCCTCGGTGCGGGAAGCTACGTGCAGGAAGAAGTCGTTCCCGGGGAATGGATACACATCGTCGCGCGCTACGACATGGAAAGCAACACGATTACGATTTTTAGGAATGGCGAACAGAAGGATCAGGATCCGCTGTTCGATGATACGTACAAAGTAATTCCCGAAAACGGAAACGCTCCGGTCCGAATCGGGACGCGTTCTCTCTGGAGTTTTTTCCGGGGAAAAATCGACGATGTGCGTTTTTACGACCGGGCGATTTCCGACGAGGAAGTTCTTGCGCTTTACCGGGAATGCCCCGACGAGGCGACGGCTTTGCCTTCGAAAAAAAAGCCTTTGGGCTTGCGAAGCCGCTCGGGGATTGTCGCTCGCGGCGGAAAGGTCTGTGCGGTAACAGGCGATTCCTTGGATTCCGGATTTTCGCTGAACGGTCAAAAGGGGCGGTGCGGTCGGTGAGCGTTATCGCCGCAGTTTGAATTTTCTAGTTTTACGGGACAAAATTAAAAAGGAATTTGTCTTTTATGAGCATTATCGATTCGCTCCTCCACAAGGTTTTCGGCACTCCGCACGAGCGCAAGGTGAAGTCGCTCCGTCCGATTATTGCGCAGATTCACGAGGCGCGCAAAGGTCTAGAAAGTTTGAACGACGGCGAACTCGCCGCAAAGTCTGCGGAATTCCGCGAAGCCCTGAAAAGCGGCAAGACGCTCGAAGACATCAAGGTGGAAGCGTTTGCCGTCTGCCAGGAAGCTTGCGACCGTCGGCTCGGCATGTTCAACATCTTCAAGCCGGAATACGAGTTTGATTTTTCGAAGCTCGGCGATGACCCGGAAATCCTTTCGGCGGTCGATGCGGCGAAAACGGATCTTGCGGCGGGGAAGCCTGAATGGGAAATTTTCATGCCGGCGAAGTTCTATGCGAAGATGCGCGAGCTTTACCCGGAATCCGTGAAGCCATTCCGGATGCTTCCGTTTGACGTGCAGCTGATCGGCGGTCTCGTTTTGCACGAAGGCGCTATCGCCGAAATGGCGACCGGTGAAGGCAAGACGCTTGCCGCGGTCTGCCCGGTTTACCTGAACGGGCTTTCCGGGGAAGGCGTCCACGTGGTGACGGTGAACGATTACCTGGCGGGTCGCGATGCGAAGCAGATGGGATTCGTCTATAAGTTCCTCGGGCTTTCTGTCGGCCTGATCGTTCACGACCTGAATGCGGAGCAGCGACGAGAAAGCTACAACTCCGACGTTACCTACGGAACGAACAACGAGTTCGGGTTTGACTATCTCCGCGACAACATGGCGGTCGATCCGAAGGAAGTCGTGCAGCGCGAACCGAACTTCTGCATTGTCGATGAAGTGGACTCGATTCTTATCGATGAAGCCCGTACGCCGCTCATCATCAGCGGTCCCGCGGAAGATGCGACGGACAAGTACACGAAGGCGAGCAGCCTCGTTTCGCAGCTCGTTCGCGGCAAGGATTACACGGTCGATGAAAAGGACAAGCTCGCCCAGCTGACCGAGCGTGGGACGAACCGCGTCGAACAGCTCATGGGATTTACGAACCTTTACGGCGAACATGCGGAATGGGTTCATTTTATCAACCAGGCTCTCAAGGCTCACAACCTCTTCATCCGCGACAGGGATTACATTGTCCGCGACGGGGAAGTGGTCATCGTTGACGAAAACACGGGTCGCTTGATGGAAGGCCGCCGCTACTCGGAAGGCATCCACCAGTCGATCGAGGCGAAGGAAGGCGTGCAGATTCGCCGCGAGAACCAGACGCTTGCGACGATTACGTTCCAGAACTACTTCCGCATGTATAAGAAGCTTTCCGGTATGACCGGAACCGCCGAGACGGAAGCGACGGAATTCATCAAGATTTACAACATGAACACGTGGGTTATTCCCACGAACAAGCCCTGCATCCGAAAAGATATGCAGGATATGGTCTATAAGACCGAAGAAGCCAAGTGGAGGGCGATTGTCGCGGAAATCAAGCGCCGCCACGAAAAGGGCCAGCCTCTCCTCGTCGGTACGGCTTCGGTGGAACGTTCCGAAAAGCTTCACAACCTGCTTGTCAAGGAAGGCATTCCCCATGACGTTCTGAACGCGAAGAACCACAGCCGCGAAGCGGAAATCATCCAGTTCGCGGGTTACAAGGGCAAGGTGACCGTCGCCACGAACATGGCGGGTCGCGGAACGGACATCGTCCTCGGACCGGGCGTCAAGGAACTCGGCGGTCTCCATGTCCTCGGAACGGAACGCCACGAAAGCCGCCGTATCGACAACCAGCTGCGCGGGCGTGCCGGTCGCCAGGGCGATCCGGGTTCGTCCCAGTATTTCCTTTCGCTCGACGATGATCTGATGCGCATTTTTGGCGGCAGCAACGTAAAGGCGCTGATGAACCGCTTTGGCGTTGGCGACGACGAGGTGATTACACATCCGATCGTTTCTCGGTCGATTCGCGGCGCCCAGAAGCGCGTGGAGAACCAGAGTTTCGATACGCGTAAGTACCTGCTCGACTACGACAACGTGATGAACGAGCAGCGCAAGGTGATTTACGGTCTGCGCCGCCGCATCCTGAACGGTGACGATGTCCGGAAGGATATTCTCGACAGGATCGAGGACGCCTGCGACATCAAGGTTTCGCAGTTCGTGTCGAAGGACCGTTTTGCCGACGAATGGAACTGGGAAGGTCTCACGACCGCGCTCAAGCTCGGATTTGCGATCGAATACAACCCGAGCGAAGAGGAACGCGGCAAGAAGAGTGCGGAACAGGTTCTCGACGAGGTTATCGACCTTTGCAAGAAGAAGTACGAAAAGCTCGTGGAAATCATTCCCGATGCGGATTTCCGGAATATCGAACGGCGGATTCTCCTCTACACGATTGACCAGCATTGGAAAGAGAACCTTTATGCGATGGACCAGCTGAAGGATGCGATTCGCTTCCAGGGCTATGCGCAGAAGGATCCGCTGGTGATGTATAAGAACCAGGCCTTCACGACGTTCCAGACATGCCTCGAAAGCATCGCGACGATGACCGCCCAGAGAATTCTGAACATTCGCATCCAGCTGGCGAACGGCGTATCGGTCGCTCCGGAACAGCTGCAAAAGATTCCGCGTCCACAGGCTCCGCAGAAGACCGAGGAAAATTTGCAGGCTATCGAGGAAAGCTCTTCCGGTTCGGTGGAGCAGGCTCCACAGCCGACGTCCAATGCCATCCCGAGTTCTGCGCTTCCGGGAACGCGTCCGCAGGGAATGCGTCGCCGTGTCGGCGTTCCGGGTGCGCCTGTGAAAAACGACCATCCGAAGCTCGGGCGAAACGATCTCTGCTGGTGCGGCTCGGGCCTCAAGTACAAGAAGTGCCACGGAAAGAATCTCGAATGATTCAGACGGCAAGGCGTTTCTTTTGCCTCGAAGGGATCGACGGCTGCGGAAAAAGTACGCAGCTGAAGCTCCTCGCCGAATTCCTCGCGCAAAAAGGTTACGATGTTGTCTCGATTCGCGAACCGGGCGGCTCCGAGATTTCGGAAAGAATCCGCGGGCTGCTTCTGGATGTCCGCTACAAGGGAATCATGGATTCCGGAACGGAACTCTTGCTGTATAACGCAGCGCGTTCCCAGGTCATCGCCGAAAAGATCGCGCCTGCACTCGCTTCGGGAAAGATCGTCCTAGCGGACCGTTTTGCCTGGAGCACGCTTGCCTACCAGGGTTATGGCCGCGAAATCGATCGTCGGACAATTCTCGAACTTTCCCGGATAGCCTGTGGAAAGTTCATGCCGGAACTCACCGTCGTTCTTGACTTGAGCGTTGAAGAAAGCCGCACAAGACAGATCTGCGATGGGCGGGTTCCCGACAGGCTCGAAAGCGAAGCGACCAGCTTTTTCGAGCGGGTCCGTGTCGGCTATGCGGAAATGGCTAAGGATTTTCCGGAATGTGTAAAGCTTGTCGATGCGACCCATAGCGTCGATTCCATCCAACAGGAAATTCGGAAACTCGTTCTGGAACGCTTGTAAAATCTTCTGGAATTTTGAAAAGCCGGTTTCACCACCGGCTTTTTTGCATCTCGTTGAATTTTTCGCTTAAATCCTGTAGCTCAGGTAGGTTCCGATGGAATGCATCATCCGCGACATCGGCTGCACACGCTCATACGCCGCAATTTTCAGGTAGGAATTCAACCGGACGCCGAGGGAAATGTCCAAGGGAAGGTACGCTTCGACGTTTGCGCTGTTGAACGCGACGAAGTCGTAGCCTTTCATCCCGTAGTGCGGTTCGGTGTTCGGGATGCTGCGGAAGAGGAATACCGAAGCCTTGTTGTAAAAACGCCCCCACCGCTTGAGTTCCAGTTCGAGCATCGCTTTATAGCTCACGCCTAGGCTGTATTGGTAATCCCGGGTTACTTCGTAGTTGGAATCCGCCGCGGCGAGAACGTCGTCGTAGTTGAAATCCGAAGATCCCAAAATGACGTAAGACGGCTTGTGCGTCATCCTGAAGCGGATTTTGTCGGAAAGATCCAGGTTGATATCCGCACCGAATCCGATGGAAAGGGCGGACATTTCTACCAGGTCTCCGTAGAACGTGTCGAAGTGCAGATACGTTCCGAGGTCCATCCAGTTCTTGCCGGCATGCATGTTTAGGTTCTTGAGCTTTCCCACGGCGGAGAGCCGCATCAGCATTCCGTCGTGGCTCTGTTCCTGGTTGAAGTCAAACGTAAAGTATTCGAAGGGTTGCCGGATGCGCCTGTCTGCGCGCCCATAGACAAGGCTCAATCCGTAAAAGACGGCAGCTTCGTTCCAGTCCTCGCTGGACCTGTCGTCGGCGTCTTCGTCGTAGCGGTAATCGTTGCCGAAGCGTTTTCCCACACCGGCAAAGACGGAAAGTTCGATAGGCGCGTATCCCGGATTGGTGGGGCTCGCCCCGTTGATTTTTTCCTGGATGTAGGCGAACGGGTTCATGGCGAACGCACCGATGTTCTCAAAGATGCCCGCGTCGGGTTTTGCGAGAAGCCGCGTCGAGAGCCGGTAGAGCATTTCCCCGTAAATCGTTCCGCCGATGCTTGTCGTGATGAAGTCGTTCGGAGCCGGATATTCTTGCTCGCAAAACATTTCCCAGATGTAGGAGCCTGTCGCCGCAAAGAAAAAGCTTTCGTAAAAGCTGTAGCCCGAAGCGCGGGCTGCGGAATAGTAGTGGCTTCCCTGGTAAGGATGTCCGAAAAAGTTTACGGCGAAATGGTTGTCGTCCCACTTCCAGCCTTCGCGAAAGTTCCGTTTCCAGACGGACGGCCCGATTCTCGCATAGTTCTTGTCGAGGACGAAGCGGTCCCACGACCAGACGAAAGCGTCTTGCAGGACGACTTCCATAAAGGGGATGATGACGGGAAGGCGTTTTCCGGTGGGCTTTCTCGGCTTGTAGAATTCGGAAGAATCAATCGATAATGAATTTTTGGCGGCGAGGGAATCTGCCCGGTTGCTGTCCGCTTCGCCAGCAAGGGCAGATGTGGAGAACATGAGGACAAGAAGAAAGCCGGATAAGATTCGCATAGTACTAAAAATGGCTTATTTGTAAATTTTTTGTTGGGTCGATTAGATAAAAAGCCCATTTTCTGGGATAAAAAGGGAATTTTCGCTGGTTCTTTCTGGAAAAGTCGGCGGTTTGTGATTTTTTCCCGATTTTCTATATTTGGGCATTATGCAACTTTGTTTGGAAAAATGCCAACTGGAAACTGTCCAGCGAATCTTGAACGCCCACTTTGAAGGCCTGGAGGTGGATGCCTACGGTCCGCGGGTGACCGGTGTCGATCTCACCCCGGAATCCGCCCTGAATGTCGTCGTCGTTTCCGAGAAGCCGATTCCGGTCGAGGAAATGCTGGTCGTCGAGAAGGCTTTTGCCGACAGGAACTTGCCGTTCCGCGTGGATGTCGTCGATTGGGCGAAGCTCACGGAAAGTATGCAGAAGAGCATCAAGAAAGAGCATATCGTCATCCAGGAAGCGAGTGCGGAAAAAGCCTGAGGGAGAATCCATGCTGGGACGTTTTAGATTTTTGGTTGTTGTCCTTTTAGGCGTTTCGCTTGCGTTTTCCGCAGAGGAGAATGCTTGTTCCGTTTCGGGAATTTCTGTGCTCAAACCCCTCCCGGACAAGAAGCTTTTGACGGCGGAAGGTGCAAAGGCCGCCGAAGAACTTGCCAAATGCCTGGTGAGTACCGGAGATACGGCGAACTTGAAAATTCTGTCGGGGCGCTTCCTTGAGTATTATGCAGGGAGTCCGTATCGCGCCGGAATGGAGACGATCGTTGCGGAGAGCCTGCTGAAGGATTCTGTCTCTGCGGGCGTCGAAATGCTTTTGAACGTGATTTCCTACAGCAAGGATTCCGCGGTGACTGCAAACGCGAAGCGACTTCTCTTAAAGACCATTTCGGAAGATTCCCGCTTGCCTGTGTCTCTGCTTTCCTCGATTGCGGACCGTGCTCAGGTGAATCGCTCGGTGGCGAATGCGACATGGCTGCGGCTGGGAGCGGAGCTAGCCAAGCAGAAAAATTTCAAGGCGGCACGATACTGGTATAAAAAAGTTGTCGCGGCAAAGGAAAACGAGGATTGGGTGAATCGGGCGCAGGAAGCTCTTTTCGCGTTGGAGGGAAAGGCTTCGGTTCCGACGGTCTTGGTGCTCGCTCCGATGTCGGGGGATTTTGCGGAATTTGGAGCCGAT
Organism: Hallerella sp.; assembly: GCA_050872465.1. Taxonomy (GTDB): domain Bacteria; phylum Fibrobacterota; class Fibrobacteria; order Fibrobacterales; family Fibrobacteraceae; genus Hallerella. Next base: position 1,488 of record JBNMGX010000003.1, on the reverse strand, counting down.
GCGGTGAAAGGCGTGCGACTGGCTTTTGAAAAGGCGAATTTGAATGGTAAGGTGAACTTGCGCGTTGCGGATACGCGGGCGGATGCTGTCGAGGCGCTTCGTCGGGCTCGGCAAGCGGTGGCGCAGGACAGCATTGTCGCGATTGTCGGACCGCTGATGAGCGCTCCTTCTGCGGCTGTCGCGGCATGGCTCGGTTCGTCGCATCCCAAAATTCCGATGCTGACTCCGACGGCGACCGATGCGGGAATTTCCCGGATGGGACCGAATATTTTCCAGGTGAACGTGAGCATGGATAATTTGGCCGCAGGGATTGCCAGATATTCGGTCGAGTGTCTCGGAATCCGCGAATTTGCGATTCTCTCTCCGATTGGGGATTTTGGGACGGCGATGACTCAGGGCTTTAAGCGGGCTGTGGAAAGTCGTGGGGCGATGGTTGTTGCGGTGCAGGAATTTGAAGAAGGCCATCCCGACTATACGACGGAATTTCGCAAGCTTCGGGCGGCTCGTTTCGGGCAGTTTCTACACCGGAAAAACATCGCTCGCGGTGCAAAGGATCTCGATGCCATTTCCGCAAAGGACAAGCGTTCCTTCTTGCAGGATTCGGTTTTTAAAATCCCGGGGATTTTCATTCCGAGCTCAAGTCCTTCGGATGCGGGGCTTATCGCGCGGCAGGTCGCTTTCCACAAGCTGAACGGAACGCTTCTCGGAACTTCGGGCTGGTATGGCGATGACCTGATAAACGAAGGCAAGAAGCTCGTCGAAGGTTCCTATTTCAGCGTCGCCTTTACCGGCGAAGATTCGGACGGCGTGTTTGAAAATTTCCGAACGGCTTACAAGTCCAAGTGGGATGAGGAACCCAAGGCGGATAAAGTAAGCGGGCTTTTTTACAGCGCTGCGGATATCGTGTTTTCCCTGCTCGTCTCCGGTGAAGCGAATCTGGTGGGAAAAATCCATTCGCAGAAAAACTTTCAGGGCGTCTATGGGAAAATCCGCTTTGAGAAGGGCGCAAACGCCAATGTCCAGATTATGGGCGTCGATTCCAGCGCTTTTGTAAATCGGACAGTCTGCCCGGCGAAATGACGGTTGCTTGTTAGCGACTGGTTGAAAGGAATCAGGAGACAGGATTCAGGAATTAGTTGGTAGTGGCTAGTGATCAGTGGTCAGTGATTAGTTAGGAATTAGAAATGAGGAATTCGGAATTAGGAATGCGGAATTGACGTTTTAGCGAACTGTAAGTCGTCAGGAATCAGTTGTTTGGAGGGAAGCGGGCGTCAGAGTTTAGTGAATAGTTGCTAGTTATTAGTTAATAGTTGAGTGTTGAGGAATCAGGAGTCAGGAATCAGAGGTAAAGCGGGCCGCGGAACCCGATGAGCGGGATGAGGGATATCAGAGCGAACTTTTACTTCCAAGCGGTCATCCTGGAGCATGGTCAGAGCTTAGAGCTGATTTAGAACTTAGTGAAGAGTTAAAACTTGAGAGAATTTAGTT
>JBNMGX010000002.1:0-54045 GCA_050872465.1 Hallerella sp. | reverse complement strand
CCACTCGTGGCCAAAAATCATTTGCCGAGTTCCCGCAACAGGAATTCCTTGTTGGAAAGAACCGTCGCCCGTTCCCTATAATTCGGAGCGAAATCCAAGCACGCTTCCAGATTCCCTATCGCATCCTTTAGCATTTGAGTTCTATCGGATTTTTTGCGTTGGGATTTGGCAAAAAGCGATGCAGTCCGCTCTCGCTTTTCTGTACAAAAACGGCTTTCGAGAGAATCCAGTTCGCGGACGGCTTCTCCTCGGAGACGGCTCGACTTGAGCTTTTGACAAATCTCCTTGGCTTTATCCCACTTGGATTCCGCTGCCAATTTTTTGGCGTCTTCCAGCAAGAGCTTCGGGTCGTGATTTTTCCAATACGCTTCCGACAGCGCCACATTTTCAGTCCGCATCGAGGAAACTTTTACCAAGGATTCCCGCAACTGGAGCGTGTCGGCAAAATCCGAATAACGCAAAAGCAAATCGGTAAGTTCACGTTCGGCACCATCAAAGTCCGCCTTTTCAACAGCGAGCGAAAGCGCCGCCTCTCGACGATTTTTCACTTTTTCAAAAGTTCGGGAATAAGCCTGGCGAAAAACAGAATCCACCAAGAATCGAGAAGAATCGTCCAAGGCAAATGTTCGGATGGAATCGGCAATCGTTCTGATTTCCGAAAAGTCCGCTCGGCGAGCGTGCGCATTGGCTAGGTCTATCAGAAGTCTTTTGATCGACTCGTCACTTGCTGCAGCACTTTGCCGATTTTTTTCGGAAAGCGACATTGCATATTTTTGCCATTCTTCCCAGAGAGGGTTCAAGACGAAAAACTGTTCGACAATGGCTGATACGGAATCTTTCATTCCCAAGGCGTCAAAGGAATCCGCCCGAGAAAGAGCCCTTCGGGCAACTCGCGAAATTTCAACATATACGTCAAAAGCTTCCACTTCCTTTGGTTGCGCGCTATCCGGTTGCAGAACCGCGTTTTTCGTTGAATCATTTTGCAAATTTTCGACCGAATCCGAAATGGGAAGTTTTTTGGGATGCGGCTTTTCAGAGCGTCCATTTTCCAAATCTTTCGACCGGGAATTTTCCGTCTGCGAAAACGATTCGGAAACTTGCGACACGGGAGCAGTCCCGGCACATGCGGAAAGCAGCGCCATTCCAAGTCCCAAGAGAAAGAATCTGATTTTTGACATCCTTAAAACCCTTCACCCGGTTCGATGGGAACAAAAGCCTTTTCGCCGAGGAAATCCTCGGGCAGTTCAAAGTCGTCTTTTTCCGGCAAAGGTTCGTGAAGCTCCGTCCGAGTGGAATCAAACGGAACGCTCGGCATGGAAAGCGACGTAACAAAGCCAGCGTTCGCCGCACTTACCGCAGCGGTTTCCATCTGGGTCTGGGGCGTGTAGCCCGGAACATCGAGAAGGGGGACGTTTTTGCCCTTGCCGTCGGCGGAATAAACCGGCAGACCTGTCATCGGATGCACCGGGATTTCCCCGCGTTCCGTTACCAAGCGAAGCGGAATCTTTCCGGAAGCGAGCATCGAAATATCCAGGAAATCGACCCTGGAATTTTCTCCGCGGATCCGGATGAGGTTTCGCGCAAAATCCGCCCATTGCGGAAGCCCGCCCGAAGAGCCCGCGATGCGCGTCCGTCCGAACTTCAGCGGGCGATTGTCGTCAAATCCCACATAGCTACCGATCGCTACAGCGGAATCCGCCGCAAAGCCGTTCTTGTCCGGGACAAATGTCGGAAGCGCCCCCAGAAACGCCACGTTGCGATAGTCGTTAGTCGTTCCGGTTTTTCCGAATGTCGGGAAAAGGAGTGTCGATTCGCGGTTCGGAGACGTCATCGTCATGTTTTTATATTGGCTGAAAGCGGTGCCATACTGGAAGACGGAATGGAGCATCACAGCGATCTGTTCTGTCAGCGTATCGGAAAGAATCTTCTTCGCTTCGACCGAGTTTTCAAACAGCAGATGTCCATCCCGATCGCGGATTTCCTTTACCAGGCAAGGTTCGTTCCAATCCCCGTCGGCGCACTTGTAAACATTTCCCGAAAGAAGCGTCTGGTAAGCAACGGTCATCTCGGCGAGCGTCACTTCATTGACGCCGAGCGGCATGCTGAAAACTTCGCGAAGCTTTCCGTGGATGCCGATTTCACCGGCGAACTTCGCAAAGGCGGCCATCGCCACGGACCGTTTGAAATCCGGCCAGTAACGCAGCTTTTCGACCGTTGTATAGTCCGCGTCCTCGCTCGGAATTTCCATCATGCCGTTGAGCCTCCGAATATCGGAAAGTTTCAAGTCGGGATAGATTTCGCCATCGCTTGGAGCCGAAACGTTTTCGCCTTCGGGAGAGAAAGTTTCCAAATCAGACTCCTTGAGAAGCGAGAGATAACGCAAGAAGTTGTGGTCGAATTCCGCAAAGTAGGATTTTTCCAGTTTGCGGAAACGCTTTTTCCCGTTTTCCACATTCCGCCCGTAAAACATGTTGCGAACAGCCCGCGCCGCAGCCGGTCGATTTTCGTAGAGAAGCTTTTCGTACAAATTCGCCTGCGCCCTTGAAAACTCGATTTCGTTTTTCGCCGTTTCGTTCAGGTAAAGTCCATACTTGTCGCGGAGACTCTTGCGATAATCGTCAAAAGTTTCCTCGTCGCCCTTGAGAAATCCGTTTTCCCGAGCGACTTCCGCAAACTCCTCGTCGGAAAGCTTATCGAGCAGATGGTCCAGAAGCCAGATGGTCGCGATGTTTTCGGAGCGGACCGCCGCCCAGAGGATGCTGACCATTTCGCCCTTGTTCTTATGGTCGGGCCGCGGAAAATAAAAATCATTTTCGAACTGGAAGAGGTTAAAATCGTTTTCGAGTTCGTCCAGATAATGCCAGCCGTATTTTAAAGCCGCACCGAAGAGAAGAGGCTTCCAGCTCGACCCCAGCTGGCGCTTCGCCTTGAAGGAACGGTCGTAGCCCGAATTGTGGAAACCCGCCTGGCTCGCCACGACCTTCCCGTTCTGGATAGCGACCAGCGCCCCCTGCAGAACCGGTTCCGTTTCGATGGCACAGGGAACCGCCCCGTCTTCCAGCACGGAATCCTTGACGCTCACCAACAGGACCGAGCCTTTGGATAGCCTCGGCGCAAGAACCGTTTTTACGTCGGCGTTCATCCGCTTTCCGAGTTCATCCAAATCCGACTTTCCCACATGGCCGAGGAGCTGTCCAAAGGAAAGATAGATGTCCGAGAGTTTTCCCTTTTCGTCCGACTTCACGGAATCCACCGCGCCATACAGATAGTCTCCGACGCGGGCAAAGGCGGCGCGGTTCGGCAGATCCGACTTGGGAAGCGCAAAGCCTCCGAGCTTGACCTGCAGATTCGAAATGTTATTCTGGACAGCTCGCTTCGCCGCCGCCTGGTAATCCGCATCGACCGTCGTCACGATGGAAAGTTGCGCCTTCCGCCAATCGGAAATGCCGTTCTTTTCGAACAGCTCGCGGTAAAAATCCGAATCGAACTTTTCCTCGATCCGGGAAAGCTGCGTGGAAAGCGCAAACCGGAAGTTCCCATGGCGAAATTCGAGAGGCTTTGCGAGCGCGGAATCCATCTGGTCCTGTGAAATGTACTTTTCCTCGACCATACGCCCGAGAACATACTTCAAGCGTTCCTGCCCGCGGCGAACGGCCCGGTCGCGGCGCTCCTGGTTCCTCTGGATAAAAGGATCGTAGTTGAAAGGTCCCTTGACCGATCCCGCGATAAAAGCGCATTCGGCAAGCGAGAGTTCCTTGAGGTCCTTGTTGAAAAAATACTGGGCGGCAATCGCAACGCCTTTCCCCGTCCCCGAGACATGGAACTGGTTCAGGTAGAATTCGAGAATTTCTTCCTTGGAAAAATGCTTTTCCATCCGGAGCGCATCGATCAGCTCCTTCCACTTCGCCTTGATGCTGCGCTCTTCGCGTCCGTAGATGTTCTTGACCGTCTGCTGGGTGAGCGTCGAACCGCCCTGAGCAAGCCTTCCCGCCCGGATGTTGTGGAGCATCGCCCGGGAAAATCCGGTGATATCGAATCCGCCATGTTCAAAATAGCGGGCATCCTCCGCAGCGACTAGCGCATTTACGATGTTCTCGGGAATTTCTCCGTAAGGGACGTAAATCCGGTGATTGACATCGAAAAAAGACCCGAGAAGCCGTTCCCCGTCCCGATAATACACGCGCGACTCCCCCGAAAGTTCCGAAAGGATGTATTCGCGGTTAAAAACCCCGTCCGGATCCCTCGCCGGCAGGACGCGGAAAACGACAATATAAAGCGGAATCAGGCATAAAAGCCCGACTATCAACAGGGCAGCGGCGATTTTCAGGAGCGTTTTTAGAAATTTCATAGCGATTTACGGCGGTTCTGCTGGATTCCTCCAAAACCAATTCCAATTTTCAAGGTCTCCAAATTCCAGATAAAAATAACAAAAAGGATTTTTTCCAAAATTTGAGCTTGAAAATTTTCCGAAAAATATCTAAACTTGTAATCCCCCGAATTAGGGGAGGTGGCCGAGTTGGCCGAAGGCGCGTCCCTGCTAAGGACGTATAGGGGTAACCCTATCGCGAGTTCGAATCTCGCCCTCCCCGCTCTTAAAGGTCTTCGCGCAAGCGGAGGCCTTTAAGCTTTTAAAAGTTTCAAGTCAGTTTTCCCTCTAAAACCGCAGCCAGCCGTCGCCCAGAAAGGCAACGGGAAATATCCGTACGGACTTTTTGTCTGCGGAAAACAGAACCGCCGCGCCGGAAAGAAAATTCAGCCAACGGCTCGGGCTAAAACGGACATCCGTAAAATGCGAAAGGAACGGAACAATCCAGGCATCGTGGGAACAAAACACGTTCAAATCCGCCGAAGAATTTTCCAACAGAAATCGGAGAAACTTTTCGGAACCCTCCGCAAGCGGCAGGAATCCCGGAAGCGAACCTTCGCGGATAAAACGGCAGACCGCCGGATAGAAACCCTCTTTCAAGTAACGTTCATAGTCCGCAAAGCCGTTTACGTAAAAATCTCCCAGGCATTCAAAGCGGGCGACCTTTTCCGGCACCGAAAATTCCGCAGCCCCGCATCCCTCGGCAAAAAGCGCTGCGGTTTCCCGGCAACGAAACACGGGACTCGATCCGAAAAAGCAAGAACCGTCAAAAGCGGAAAATTCCTTTCCGGCGGCAAGGGCCTGCGAATGTCCGCGGTCGGTCAACGGGACCTTCGAACCATAATCCTCGTCTTCCGGCGCAATGTGACGACGCTCGGCATGGCGCATCAAAAGGGTCAGACTTTCATCCGGCCTTTTTTGTGATAGAATTTGCGCAGCGGTCAAAAATTTCACGAAAGGATTCCCGCAACAAGCGGCGACAGGGCAAAGACCCAAAGCAGATGTCCCAAACCAAAGCTCACAATGCCCAAAACGAATCCCCCGACGACGTCCGACAGCCAGTGGACCCCAAAATAGACGCGCAAAAATCCCCAAGTAAGCGGAAGGCACATCATCACCAGGCCTGCGGCGGGAACCGAAAGCAGCACGGTCGTCGCAATCGCCAGGTTGTTCATCGTATGCCCCGACGGAAAGCTGTACTTGTCAAGCGGCGGAACCAGAGCCTTGAATTCCGGGATGGCGTCAAAGGGTCGCTTGCGCTTCGTGGAAAGTTTCACAATCCAGTAAAGTCCAAGCGATACGATAAGGGACGGGAGAACCTGCGCAAGGACAAGCGCAAGGAATTTCGGCCCTTCGGCTATCAAAATCAGAAGCACGATCAGCGCCCACACGTAACCGTCGCCGAGCCTTGTATAAAGCCTCAAGAGGCGGTCCGTCCGCACCGACAGCCGATGCGAGTAAAGATACCGCGAGAAACATTCATCCAGATTGGCAATTTCTTGAAACATCGAAGACAGGACCTACAAAAGATTCGCCGCCTTAAGATTTTCAATCGCGTGTCCGCGATGACTAAACGACTGTTTCTCCTCCAGGGACATTTCCGCAAAGGTCCTTTCATGGCCTTCGGGGACAAAGAGCGGGTCGTAGCCGAAACCTTCCGTTCCTCGGGACGCTTCGAGAATCTTTCCGCGGCACTCGCCTTCGACATAATGCTCGGAGCCTTTTTCATCGATGATGCAGAGAGCGGAAACAAAACGCGCCGAGCGGTCCGAAACGCCTTCCAGTTCACGGAGAAGCTTCTCGTTATTTGCAAGGGAATCCCCGTGCAAACCGGCAAAGCGCGCGCTGCGGATTCCGGGAGCACCGTCCAACGCCTTCACTTCCAGCCCCGAATCGTCCGCAATGACCGTCGCCATAATTTTCTGAGTTTTCAGATACTTCGCAACGGCAACCGCCTTGATGCGGGCGTTTTCCGCAAAAGTTGTACCGCACTCATCGACATCTTCCGAAAATCCGACATCCTTCTGTGTCTTGAATTCAAAGTCCGCCTGTTCAAAGGCCTTGGCAAATTCGCGAACCTTGCCCGGGTTTCCTGTCGCAATGACAACCAGCTTCATGCGTTTCCTTCGTTTGAACGATCAAGCGCACTGAGTTTCTGCTGGATTTCCGGCACCAGTTCGAACTTCTCGTGATACAGCGCACTCACCTTGCGACACAGAAGTTCAAGCCGGGAACGTTCCTGCGAATCGTTTTCGTTTGACCGCAACTTGCAAATCGCATTTCCGATGCTCTCGACATCCTTGGGATCCTTGTAAGGCGCCATAAAGCTCTTGAACCGTTCGAGGCTCGCCTTGAACTCGTCCTCGTTTCCCGCCTGGTACAGAAGATACGGCACGACCTGGCGTTCGAGAAGTTCCTGCAAGTCGCCGACAAAAGTCAGCAGGTTTCCCTTGCCTGGCAAAAATTCCCCGTTCTCCGGCTTGCTCGTGATGAGACCGTCGGATTCTATCTGTGAAAGGAGCTCGCTGATGTAGGACTGCTCCTCGGCGTTTTGCTGTTCGCGATATTTCGCTTGGTAAAAAATCGGGAGGCTCGTGATGCAGAGGTGCGCCTGGCTCATGCCCGAAAATTCCCCAATATAATAGATATCGGCGTTCTCGCGCAAGATATCGTCTTCGTTTTCGTAGAACATGATTTTCGCAGGCACCGGGATGATTTCCATGCTCGAAAGTTCTTCGAGACGGTTGCGGAACGATTCGACATCCACGCCATCGGGAAGCTCGCCGCCCGTTTCCTTGATATGCTCGATCAAGTCGTTGATGCCCTTATCGACAGAAGTTCCCATTTCATGCCGCATAAAGCTCTTGATGTTACTGTTCTTTTCGAACTCGCCGCGGACAGCCAAGATTCCATTCCGAATCATCCCCGGAAACGGTCCGGGCATCGCATCGTTCTTCATCGCTGACCGGAGAATCTTCGCATACGCGACCATCCGACCGCAAAGCTTTTCCGGATCGCCTTTCTTTTGTTCAATGCCTAACATGCACGTTTTCCACTAGTAAAGTTTTTTCGCCGAAACCAGGTCGCCGCCGCGTTCCCCGAAAAGAACCGCTGTCGAACCCGGGTAGGATTTTTCAAAAAAGTCCCGAAGAGTCTTGACCGCCACATCGGAATCAAAGCCTATTTCATAGCCGACATTATCGGAGAGAACAATTCCAAAATGGAGCGCACCCGGAACACGTCGATTGATGTAAGCGGCAAGTTCCTCGTCGGAATTCACGACATCCGTCGGAGCGCGTCCGTCGATATTCATCGGATCCCGAGAACTCACGAGCAGCGGATAGAATTTACCCGAAGCGAGCTGCGAAGTCGCAAGGTAAAGCGTATTGCCGACAAAGATTCCGACCGAATCATCTTGCACGTAGCGGATTTCCACATTGAACTCGCAAGCCGAAGCCTTCTCCTTGATTTCCAAAGCGGAGGGGCCGCAGGCAAGAAAAAGGCTAGCGACACACATCGCCAAAACGGCTAGGGACATTTTCTTCATAAGGTTCTCCTTTCCATTTAAAATATACAATTCCCCAATCCGGGCTACCGCCCCCATGCAAAAGGGGCATCTCACAAAAAGTAAAGTTTTCCCTTGCCTTTTCTCTTTCGATTTTATATATTATACAATGTTGATTGAAATAATAGGATTTCATCCAAGGAGAAAATCATGGCAAAAGTCAACAAGATTACCGATCTCATCGGAAACACGCCGCTCGTCCGCATCAACAAACTGAACGACAGCGATGCCGAAGTCTATGTCAAGGTTGAATCGTTTAATCCGCTTTCGAGCGTCAAGGACCGTGTCGCTTTCGCCATGATCGAAACCGCGGAAAAAGACGGGCGCCTCACGGAAGGCTCGGTCATCATCGAACCGACCAGCGGCAACACGGGAATCGGACTTGCCTATGTCGCGGCGGTCAAAGGCTACCGCATCATCCTCACCATGCCCGAGACGATGAGCATTGAACGCCGCAAGCTCCTCGCGGCTCTCGGCGCGGAACTCGTTCTCACCGACGGAAAGGCCGGAATGAAAGGCGCCATCGCCAAGGCGCAGGAACTCGCCAAGGAAAATCCGAATTCCTTTATCCCGCAGCAGTTTGAAAATCCCGCAAACCCGGAAGTTCACCGCAAGACGACCGGCCCGGAAATCTGGAAAGATACCGAAGGAAAGGTCGATATCTTTGTTTCCGCAGCGGGAACCGGTGGCACGGTGACAGGCGTCGGCAGCTATCTGAAAAGCCAGAATCCGAATGTCAAGGTCGTCGTCGTCGAACCGGATACCTCCGCGGTTCTCTCCGGAAAGCCCGCAGGTCCGCACAAGATCCAGGGAATCGGAGCGGGCTTTGTCCCAAAAGTCTATGACCCGAAGGTCATCGACGAAATCTACCTGACAAACGATGTCAAGGCGGGGAACATTGCCCGTCGCGCGGCAAAGGAAGAAGGATTGCTGATTGGAATTTCTTCCGGAGCGGCGCTCGAAGCGGCACTCACCATCGCTAAGCGACCGGAAAACAAGGGCAAAACAATCGTCGCCCTGCTCCCGGATACAGGCGAACGTTATCTCTCGACTTGGCTGTTCGAAGAAAAATAACCTCTCGTCAGACTTTCAGATTTCGCGCCGCCTCCGCGGCGCTTTTTTGCCAAAAAAATGTCCTCGCGAATACGAATGTTCTTCCTGAAAGCGGAAAATCTAAAAACGATTTTTCAAAAGATTCCACAAAGCCGCATTGATGGAATTACTTTGTCGTAAATTTTCGTCTTCGGAAAGAAAATTTCGAAAAGACGGTTCCCCGCAAATATCCACGCCGAGGACATTTCCTAGCGCAAAAATTCGCGACAGAAGTTTCAACAGGTTATCCATCGAAAGGCTTCCGCCATCCCAATTCGTCTTGAGTTCACGCTCCGACAAGACATCCTTATCCACGGAAACATAGACCGGATGCCGAAAAAATTTTTCGCCAAAGGCGAAATCGTCCCCGAAAAATTCCGCTGCACATTCGCTTTCCAGAACGACCTGAACTTTTTTCCGATAGCCGGGAGAAATCTCTTCGGCTGAAGATTTTCCGACACCGATTAGAAGGACGTTTTGCAGAAACGGGTTGGAATCCAGAGCGGCCTTGAGCCAACTTCCACACGAAAGGATTCCGTCAAAAGCGGGCGGTTGCATGTCGGAGTGATGATCGAACACGACAAGCGAAAAATTTTCCGTTACGCGGTCCGTCCACAGCTTGCTCAGATAGTGCGTGTTTCCCGAATCGATAAAGTGGATTCCGCGAACCGGATAAGCATCCATCATCCGACGAATTTCCATTTCCGCCACAGAATCCAGATAGCAGTCCGTCCCCTGGATTTTCGAACAGTCCATTTTCGCAAAATCCTCGTTCCAAAAATTCTGCATCCGGTAGATGCCTGAAAAATTCATAATAAGCGGAGGCATCAAAGACGTTCCAGCTTGGCGGTAAACTGCAGATTGCGGCTTGTCTTCAGCGAATCGAACTGGATGACATAGCAGGAATCCTTCGCATTGACTTCAACGACCAAGCCTTCGCCAAAAACCGGATGACGAACACGGTCCCCGACAAAAAGCAGATCTTGCAGAAGTTCCAGATGTTCCGTCTCCTCGCGGATTTGCCGCAAGGCCTTTTTCCGTAAATCTTCCGGCAATGGATTCACAAATTCCAGATTTTCCTCGCCCGCATCAAAGATGAATCGCGACGGATACTTGCTCAGATTGATGTTTCCACCGCCCTCGTTTTCCGAAAGAAAAAGGCGTTTCTGCGCCCGCGTAAAGGCGACGTAAGCGATTCGGCGTTCCTCTTCCAGTTCTTCCATCGTCTCAATCTGCGCACTCGGGAAAAGTCCTTCCGAAAGACCGGTGATGAAAACGTTCGGAAATTCCAGACCCTTCGATGCGTGGACGCTCAGAAGCTTCACCGCATCCTTGCGCTCTTCCTTGTCCAGGTTTCCGTAAAGAGCGATCCGTGACAAAAAACTTTCCAGATTTTCATCGACATCCTTTGTCGCATTTTCTACCATCTGTTTAAACTCGGCCAAGTTGTCCAAACGGTTCTGGTCCGCATCCATCCGAACGAATTCCGTGTAGCCGGAAAGGTTTAAAATCTTTTCCAGCACATCGTCCATCTTTTTTTCATGAGCCTCTTTGCGCGTTTCTTCTATCGCCTGGACATATTTTTTCGCTTCGGTCCCCTTGAAAACGGCGCTGTCTAGATTTTCGCACAACGCTTCGTACAAAGTAATTCTATTCGCTTCGGCGTATTCCTTGAGAAAGGCGATTTTCCTTTTCCCGATTTTTCGCCCGGGAACGTTGATCGTTCTCAAAAAGGCGAAATCATCCTGCGACGTGAGCATCCGCAGATAACTGACAACATCCTTGATTTCCCGACGTTCATAAAAGGAAATTCCCGACAAGACGCGATAAGGGATTTTGTTTTGGATGAAAGCTTCTTCGATCGGGCGCGACAAAAAATGCGAGCGGTACAGAACAGCGATGTCGCCGAGAGATTCCCCATTTTCGACGAGTTTCCGAATGCTCCCGACAATCCACTCCGATTCGTCTTTCGGCGCTTTTCCGTGAAAATAGAGCGGCTTCGGGCCATCACCGCAAACAGGAAAAAGTTCCTTGGGATATCGCACGGCATTACGGGAAATTAATTTGTTCGCTGCGACCAGAATTTGCGGTGAGCTTCGATAGTTTTCCCGAAAAAGAATCGTCTTCGCTTCGGGATAGACCTTGTCAAAATCCAGGAACAGCCGGACGTGGGAACCTCTCCAGGAATAAATCGTCTGGTCGCTGTCCCCGACGATAAAAAGGTTCCCGTGCCTTTCGGAAAGAATCCGAGCGATTTTATACTGCTTTTCGCTCACGTCCTGAAATTCATCCACCAAAACATATTCCATGCGGGCCTGCCACTTCTCGCGGATATCGGAAAAATTTTCCAGGATGTAGGCGGTAAAGTTTATCAAGTCGTTGAAATCCAATCCATAATTTTTTTTCTGCTCGTAGAGATAGCGCAAGAAAATCTGGGAATCGCGGTCTTTTTCCGTTTCAATCCGTTTTAAAAATTCCTCGTTCGAAAGGCTGATAAAATCGGAAATGTAGGCGTTCGTTTCCTTTCGCGCTTCCAAGACCAGATCGATTGTCCGCTGCATCGTCGTATCGCGCAACGTAATTTTCATGTCGGCAAAGATGCGCTGCAAAATTTCGCGTTCATCCTCGGTATCGATGATGATGAAGCTTTTGGGATATCCCAGCGCGTTGATTTCTTCTTTTAAAAACCGTGTACAGAATGCGTGAATGGTGCTGATGAGTCCTAAATCCAGACCGCCCAAAACGGCGCGAACGCGGTTCTTCATTTCGTTTGCGGCACGGTTCGTAAAGGTAACGGTCAAAATGTTCGCCGGGGAGATGCCGAGTTCCGAGACGAGATAGCAAAACCTTGCCGTCAGCGCCTTTGTCTTTCCCGTTCCCGCTCCGGCGATTACACGGACATAGCCTTCTGTCGTCTTGACCGCCGAAAGCTGCTCCGGGTTCAATGTCAAAAGCAGGTCGTTCACAGGATTTCTGTCACAGGCAGGACTTGACGTATTCCTTCATCGCGGAGATTTCCGTTTCGGACGGTTTAAAGACCGCTCGGAAACCTTCCCCACAGACATTGTACTTCTTCTGTTTCAAATGTTCCACGAGAAGCGGAACCCCTTCGCCACTCCAACCATAGGAACCGAACACGCCAACTTTCTTGTTCACATTGACAATCGCCGAAAGATGCGCGACAAATTCCCACACGGGCAAAAGCGCATCCCGGTTGAACGTGGAAGAGCCGATAAGAATCAACGAAGCCCTGTTCGCTTCGTTAGCGACGATTTCCGGAGGCGTAACCCCCAGATCGAAAAGCTTTACCGAATAGCCGCCTTCTCGAAGCGTAGCCTCAGCCGTTTCCGCAAGGAGTCGCGTATAGCCGTAAGCGGACGCAAATGCGACAACCGCATACTTCGAAGGTTCTTCTTTGGAACTCCACTGCGCATAGATATCGACAATCTTTTGAATCCCGTCATCCAAAATAGGTCCGTGACTCGGGCAGACAAGGCTCAGATCCAGCGGAGCGATTTTCTGCAAGCCGTTCTGTACAAACTTTGTGAACGGGCTGAAGATGCAGTCGAAATAGACCTTGAGCGATACATTGTAATTATCCATCGACGCGATTTTTGAAAACAGCGGATGGTTTTCCTCGTAATAATGCGCTCCCAGAAAATCGCAGGTAAAAAGCGCCTTGTTTTCGGGGATATAGGTGAACATGGAATCGGGCCAATGCAGATTCGGGGCGATCAGGAATTCCAACGTTTTTCCCCCGAGATCGATCCGAAGGGAATTCGTCGCCGTAATCGATTCGAATTCCGAGTTGGTGATTTTTTTCAGGAACTTGATGGCACTTGCGCTGGCAACGATTTTGGCCTGCGGAGCGAGCTTTAAAAGTTCCAGCAAACTCCCGGAATGGTCCGGTTCCGTATGATTCATGACGATGTAGTCGATTTCCGAAAATCCGCAGACCGTCTGGATGTTCTTCAAAAATTCGTCACACTTTTTTTCGTGAACGGTTTCGACCAGAGCAGTCGCCTTTTCCCCGCGCACCAGGTACGCATTATACGACGAACCGAAAGCCGTCGGAACGACCACATCAAAAACACGCATGTCGGGATCGCTCACCCCGACAGAAAAAATTCCGGAAGAAATTTCAAGAGCCATCTAGACCTCCCAAAAAATCAGTTACCGCGTTCCGTCATTGAAAAAAGAAACGTTTTCAAGGATTCAATCAGTTCCGTCGCTGGGAGGGAATCCGAAATTTCCATCGCATCGGAAATATGCTTGAGAGCGGTTTCCTTCGCCTTGTCAAAAGCTCCCGCGTTTTGCAACCTGCGACAGATTTCCTCGGGAACATTCGGTTCCGCAGCTTTTTTCAAAAGCGCGAGCAGCGCGTTTTTTTCTTCTGGCGAAACCGTTTGAAAATAGTAGATAAGAGGAAGCGTCACAAGGCCATTGGAAATATCCGTAAACTTCGCCTTGTCCAGATTGGACGCGCCGACGCCGTAATCCAGCAAGTCATCGATTATCTGGAAAGCGATTCCGAAATGCGCGCCGAGCATTCCGCACTTTTCAATCCGATCCTTGTCAAATCCTGCGATATACGCTCCGATTTTGGCGCTCGCTTCCACAAGGGCTGCGGTTTTCCCTTCGATAATCGCCTTGTAGCGTTCGAGCGAAAGTTCAAAATTTCCCGCAGAATCCAGTTCGCTGATCTCTCCGACAATAAGGCGGTTCGCCGCCGAAGAAAGCAGCAGCGGGATTTCACGCGTTTCCTCGTTGATGACGCAACGCATCGCCTGGGAAAGGATGTAGTCTCCGATAAGAACGGCAACCTTGTTTCCCCATTCGACATGAGCGGTCCGCTGCCCGCGGCGAACGGTCGTCTCGTCGATGATGTCGTCATGTACAAGGCTCGCCAAATGGAGAAGTTCGATTCCCGCACAGGCATGAGCCACCCGTGAAATATCTGGCGCCTCCTTGCCCGACGTAGCGATCAGGGCAAGAATCGTCGAACGGATTTTCTTTCCCTTGCGAGCGATCAGTTTAGCCATTCGATCCGACACGCCTTTTGGCGCGAGACGGGCTACATCGGCAATAACTTCGTCGGACCTGTCCAAATAATTTTGAACTTGTCCACGAACCGATGTCAAGACAGCTTGAAAAGACGGATGTTCTGCGGGGTTCATGCTCACGACTAAATATCCAAATTGTCAATGACTTTGTAGGCGTTTTCTTCGATGAACTTTCGGCGAGGTTCTACGTCTTCGCCCATCAGCATGCTGAAAACATTGTCCGCAAGAACCGCATCGTTGATGTGACATTTCTTCATGATGCGCGTTTCAGGCTTCATCGTCGTATCGGCAAGCTGATCCGGATCCATCTCGCCAAGACCCTTGAATCGCTGGATGGAAAAACCTTTTTTGTCCTTTTCATCGATGGAAGCCAGTTCGGTTTCGTCAAAGATATAGCGAATCGTCTTTTTCCCTTGCGCCAAGCGGAAAAGAGGAGGCTGTGCGATAAAGACATAGCCACCATCGACCAGGGGACGCATATAACGGAAGAAGAATGTCAGAAGCAGAGTCTGGATGTGCGAACCATCGACATCGGCATCGGTCATGATGATGACCTTGTGGTAGCGAAGCTTTTCCAACTTGAATTCATTGCCGATTCCGCAGCCGAGAGCATTCACCAAATCCTGGATGGTATCCGCATTCAGCACCCGGTCAAGCCCGGCCTTTTCCACATTTAGGATTTTTCCGCGAAGCGGGAGAATCGCCTGAAATTCGCGTTGACGTCCCTGCTTCGCCGAACCGCCAGCAGAGTCACCCTCCACGATAAACAGTTCGCATTTCGCCGGATCGCGTTCGCTGCAGTCGGCAAGCTTTCCCGGAAGTCCACCGCTTTCGAGAACGTTCTTTCGCCGAGCGAGATTGCGCGCCTTGTGGGCCGCTTCGCGGGCGATCGCGGCATTGTAAACCTTATCGACGATAACCTTGACTACAGTCGGATTTTCGGCAAAGTATTCGTCGAGCTTTGCACCGAAAGCCGTATTCACGAGGCCCGCGACTTCGGAATTTCCCAAGCGGCGTTTCGTCTGTCCTTCGAACTGCGGCTGCGGAATCTTGATGGAGATGACCGCCGTGAGACCTTCGCGGATGTCGTCTGCCGCAAGCTGCGTTTCCCGTTTGCCCTTGGGCAAAACTTCTTGCGCATACTTGTTGATGATTCGCGTCATTGCGGTCTTGAAACCGGTGACATGCGTTCCGCCGTCATGCGTATTGACGTTGTTCACGAAGCTGAAGAAATTTTCCTGGTAGCCGTCGTTATACCAGAGAGCGATTTCGAGCGGATACGTCCCCGCAGTCGTCGTGATGTGGATGGGAGGTTCGAACAGCGGCTTGCGATGCGCATCGACAAAAGAAACGAAAGCCGAAATTCCGCCCGGAAAATAGAACGAATCCTTTTTGCCATCGGGGGTGCGTTCGTCGGAAAGGGAAATTCGAAGCCCGCTCATAAGGAATGCGAGTTCGCGGAATCGCTCCGCCAGCGTGTCGTAGTTGTAAACGGTTTCCGTAAAAATCGTATCGTCCGGATAATATTCGACCGTCGTCCCCGTCGTTCCGTCCGAAGGCCCGATGTCCTTTTGATCGGCAAGCGGAATTCCCTTCGAAAATTCCTGCTGGATGATTCGACCGTTTCGGCGAACAGTCACGATCAGCTTGTTCGAAAGCGCATTGACGCAGCTGACGCCCACACCGTGCAAACCAGCCGAAACCTTGTACGAATTGCTGTCGAACTTTCCGCCCGCATGCAGCTTCGTCATGACGACCTGAATCGTTCCGATATGCTCCTTGGGATGGATGTCCGTCGGAATGCCTCGTCCGTTATCCACAACCCGAATGCCGTCGCCCGGGAGAATCGTCACTTCGATATGCGTACAAAATCCGGCAAGAGCTTCATCGACCGAGTTATCGACAACTTCCCATACGAGCTGATGAAGGCCGACAGAATCGGTCGAACCGATATACATTGCCGGGCGAACTCGAACCGCTTCAAGTCCCTCGAGAACGGTAATGTTAGAACCACTGTATTCTTCAGCCATGAAAACCTCAAATTTCGAAATTAGATAACGCGGATATCCCTGACGCGAGGCGCACCAAGAAGCCCGTTGCACAAATCAATAATAGCTTTTTTCTTGTATAGGGTCTCCGACTTCCACACGGAATTTGCCGCTTTTAGGACCAGGACGGAATCTTGAAAATCGACGATTTTCAAATGCGAAGCCAGGTGTTTTCCGAACAGCTTTTCAAAATTTTCCTGCAGACGGAATCCATCGTTTTTTTCACCGAGCGTTCCCTGGGCAAGCACCTTGGAAAGGACAACTCCCGCATGGACAAGCCCCGAAAGCTTGTGGTTTTTCGGATTGTTTTCGTCGAACATCATACCAGCAGAAGCTTCGAAAGTACAAATCCGCCGATGAGAATGCTGGTCATCCCGGCGACAACAGTCGCCTTGGTGCTTTTTCCGACGCCTTCAGCTCCGCTGTGCGTGTTGTAGCCAAAAAAGCAGGCGTAGCTCGCGATGAAGTAACCGTAAAGCGCCGCCTTGATAAGGCCGACAGCAAAGTCCCAGTCCTCGTAAAACATGCGGACGCCGTAAAAGAACGTATGGAACGAAACTTCCTTGTAAAGCGCCGCGGTCGCATAACCGCCTAAAATTCCGATGAAGATGCTGATGACCGTGAGAATCGGGAGCATCACGACCGTCGCGATCAAGCGGGGAGCGAGCAGAAACCGGTAAGGGTTTAATCCCAAGACACTGTAAGCGTCAAGCTGTTCCGTAACGGCCATCGTCCCGAGTTCCGAACACATCGACGCTCCGACGCGTCCGGCGAGAACCATCGCCGTGAGAATGGGGCAAAGCTCGACCATGACGGATTTTCCGACAGCCATCCCGACAAAAACAAGCGGAATCATATCGCCGAACTGGTAAGCCAACTGCCACGCCATAATCGCACCGGTCGCAAGGCTTGCCGCAAACACGACGGGAATGCTCGTCACGCCCGTCACATACATCTGCTCGACAATCGTATGAAAATTCTTAAAGGAACTCGGAATGCTTTTTCCAAGTTCCCACATGAACACAAAATACCCCTGGACAACGCCCAAGAACTTACGGACATAATGTCCGAGGCTCGTCGCAGCGATGTCCAACACGGCAAACATGGATTACTTGTTCTTCTTTTTCCCAGGCTTTTCCTGCGTCTTGGACGGAGCGCTGATAGCCTTTTTGTAAAGCTCCATGTCGGAAAGGTACTTGATCGCTTCCTTGACCTGCGTATCGCTCTGGAGCATGAACGCCGTACTGGCGGAGTCCCCTTGCACCGCGGTCAACAGCTCGCGCTTGATCCCGGACATGATATATTCGCGGTTCGCATCGAACTGCTTGTTGCGATCGTTTTCAAGCGCGCTCCGGAGAGCGTTCACCTGGAAGCTCAGCGCCGAATCCGAAAGAGTCTTGGAGGAATCCCCCATGAAATTCTGTTCCCGAATCAGGCCCTTTTCCAAAATTTCAAGCGTTGCAACCGAATTGCTCTTGATTTTCGTGAAGTTCGTATCCTTTAGGCAAAAATCCTTGAACGCGGCGAACAGGGAATCCGGCACTAGCCAGTCCCCGTCTATCTTCGCGCCTTGCTTTTCGAGCGTCGGACGAATTTTTACGGCGAACTTGAAATACATCGCCATCCGCTCCTGGACCTGCACAACCCAAGGAATCGGGTCGAGTTCGATATCCACATCGGGCGTGATGCCGCCACCGCCGAACATCTTGCGACCGGCGTTCGTCACGAACGTATCGACAGCGACCGTATCCTTCTTCGCGGCAAGCGTATCCGCATCCGCCGTTTCCGAGTCTTCATCCTCGTAAGCTTCCTCCTCGCGAATCTTCAATCCCTTGATTCCATTCTCCGGCTTGTTGATGCAGCGCCCAAACGGCAAGTAGTAGAAAGCGGTCGTGAGCTTCAGCGCATAACCCTGGTTGTCCAAGGGGAAAATCGTCTGGACGGAACCTTTTCCAAAGGAAGTCTTGCCGATGATAAGTCCGCGGTCCCAGTCCTGAATCGCACCCGAAACGATTTCCGCGGCACTCGCCGAACCCTGGTTCACCAGAACGACCAGCGGAACATCCTGCGAAACGATACCGTCCCGACGAGCGCGGCTTTCCGTCTGCTGCGTGCGACCGCGCGTGCTCACGATCAGATCGCCCTTTTTCAGGAAAAGTTCACCGATTTCCACCGCCTGATTCAACAGTCCACCCGGATTGTAACGTAAATCGAGAATGATTTTTTTCATTCCCTGCTTTTGAAGTTTGTGAATGGCATTCACCACTTCTTCGCGCGTCTTGAGCGAAAACGAGGAGAGCTTGATGTAGCCGATATCGTTTGTCACCATGCCGCTATACGGAACCGCATGTACGACGATTTTTGCCCGTGTAATCGTAAAATCCATCAGCTCGCTCACGCCTGCCCGTGCAATGCTTATCGTCACGTCGGTTCCCACCTTGCCACGGAGCTTTCCGACCGCTTCGTCAAGCGTGAATCCGTGCGTATCCTTTCCGTCGATTTTCATGATGCGGTCGCCAGCCCGAATTCCCAGGTTGAACGCCGGAGTCCCCGCCAGCGGAGAAATCACCGTCAGGACATTGTCGCGAAGGCTGATCGTAATTCCCACGCCGCCAAATTCGCCTTCCGTGGAAACCTTCAAATCCTCGTAATCCTTCGGAGCGAAAACAGCCGTATGCGGGTCGAGAATTCCCCGCATTCCCTGGATCGCCGCATCCGAAAGTTCCGCCGGATCGACATCCTCGACATATTTCAGATTGACTTCCGAAAGGACCTTGTTCAAGCGCGAAAGTTCCTCGTAAAAATCGCCGGGAGCTTTCTTTTCGGATTTGGCCGCCGCCGCAAAAGCAACGTTTGCCGCAAGCCCCGAGACAAAGAGAGTGCGGAAAAAGACACGCGCAAAAGACATTCTGGATTTCATGCCTGTAAAAATACAATTTTCGTAAGCGGGCAACAATTCAAGGCCCACGCCCAAATGCCCCGACACAGGCAAATTCAAGCGACTCGCTCAAAAAAAAGAACCCCACCCGAAAAAGGGCGGGATTCCAAAAATCCGAGATTTTGAAAATTACTTGAGCGTGCTGACCTGCACATCCCAGCTTTGTCCGTTCAGGGCAACACGATAGGTATTCGTCGCCTGAACCTTCATGCCGTTCGTGTTTACCGAAGCGGCAGCCGGTTTTGCAGCGGGAGCGGCATTCGGGTCCTTCTTGGGAACGCCGATATGGCGGTTGCCCTTGAGGAAGTCGATACCCTTGTTTCCGCCCTTCGTCTGGAGGCAGCCCGTGATGAAGATGTTCTCGTCGTTTACCGGGAGACCGTTTTCTTCGAGGAGCTTCTTCGCAAGCGGAATGCCCGGTTCGAGGATTTCCGCAGCGCACTTGACGCCCGGATGGACTTCGGCAAAAGGCTTCTTGCCCATCTGCTCGGCAGCGATTTTCACCAGTTCCGCATCCGGTTCGCACGGCGTTTTTCCCAAATAGCCGAGAATCATGTTGCCGTAGCCTTCGGTAATCTTGTGCCACGTATCGAGACCCTTGCTCTTGTTCACCGTATTGACATACGCCTGCTGGAAGTAATACTGGGAAACCGGCGTCACGGAAGAGGCAAAGCCTCCGCGGCGGACGCATTCGCTCATGTTCGCAATGACTTGCGGATACAGGTGGAATGTCTTCGTTTCGCGCATCATCAGCGTGTTCGCCGTGAGAGCGCCGCCCGGCATCGGGGAGAAAATCACGTCCGAAGAAATCTGGCGGGATTCCGGCGGGAAGTTGTAATCCTTGAGACATTCGACAGCGACATTGTTCGCTTCCATGAGCTTTGGAATCGAATCGTCATCGACAATGCCGTCTTCACCGAGGGCGAGCGCAAAGTCGGTTCCCTTGAGAGCATGATACATGCTGAAAAGGTCGGGTTGGGACGTTCCGCCGGAAAGAGGCTTGCGGGCGAGATCCACGCCGTCCGCCCCGCCGTCGATAGCGGCCAGATACTGGCGAAGGCCCGTGCCGCAGGTTTCGTGGGAATGGATGCGAAGTTCCACCTTGTCGCCGAGAAGCTTGCGGGCACGCTTGAACGTTTCATAGACCTTCATCGGGTTTGCGGTACCGGAAGCGTCCTTGAAGCACACCGAGGCGAACGGAACGCCCGCGTCGAGAATGCTCTTCAGAACCTTCTCGTAAAAATCCGGATCGTGCGCGCCCTTGCAGCCGAGCGGAAGTTCCATCATCGTCACGACGACTTCGTGTTCAAGACCGGCGTTGGTAATGCACTGGCCGGAATAAATCAGATTGTTCACGTCGTTCAGCGCATCGAAATTGCGGATGCGGGTCATCCCGTGCTTCTTGAACATCTTCGCATGGAGATCGATCATGTCGTAAGGCTGCGGAGCGAGCGCCACCACGTTGATTCCGCGGGCAAGCGTCTGCAAACGGGCCTTCGGACCGACCGTCTTGCGGAACGTATCCATCATATCAAAAGCGTCTTCGCCGCAGTTCTGGTATAACGCCTGGAAACGGGCTCCACCACCCGCTTCAAAATGGGTGATGCCGGCAGCGGCAGCCGCTTCGACAGCGGGCATAAAATCTTTTGTAAAAACGCGGGCTCCGAAAATGGACTGGAAACCGTCGCGGAAAGACGTATCTTGGAAGAGGATTTTCTTTTTCATAGATTTTCCAATGGGGGAATCACGCCCCCTGTCTGAGGGTCAAAATCAATCTTTAACAATATACAAAAGTTGCGCATCCTTATTCCGAACGAGAAGGCGGGAGCGTCCTATGGACACGGCATGGATTTCCAAAGGCTACGCTGTCCGGCGGAATGTCCCGGGTAACCACGCTTCCCGCTCCGATAACGGACCGATTCCCGATAGAAACGCCCGGGCAGACGGTGACCGAGCCTCCCAGCCAAACATCGTCCCCGATTGATATGGGTTTCGCAAGACACACCTTTTGGCGTTCCGCCGCATCGACAGGATGCGTCGCCGCATAGATTTGCACATTCGGAGCAATCCAGCAGCGTTTGCCGATAGAAACTTTCGCCGTGTCAAGAATCGTACAGCCGTAATTGACAAATGTTCCGGAGCCGATGAAGATGTTCTTCCCCGCATCGCAAAAGAACGGCGGTTCGATATGCACCGAAGCATCCCAGTCCCCGAACAGTTCCCGAAAACATTCCTCGCGAAGTTCAAAATCTTCCGGCGAAGAGGCGTTCAGCCGATGCAGGAGCTTTTGGCAGGAAAGGCGCATTTCCAGAGCCTCGACGGAAGAGGTCCGAAAATGCTCGCCAAAGATTCGTCGCAGATACGCTTCGCGTTCGGTCATCGCCTATTCCGCTTCGCTATCGTCCGTCGTGCAATTTGGAGAGGAAGGGTTTTCCGTGCACTCGTCGGATGTTCCGCTAGAGCTGCTCGAACCTGAGCTAGAACAGGCGGAAAGCGACACCGAAAGTGCAATAAATCCGAGGAAGAGAACAAGGCAGAATTTCTTTTTCATGTTTCCATTATAGATTTTTTTATCGGCAAATTCCAAACTTTTTGTCAAAGCGTCCTCTTTTTTCGCCGAGATTTTCCTCGCCTCCCCAAAGCGCTTGCCGCACAAATATAAAAATCCCGCCGAATGGCGGGATTTTTCTTCCGGTGAGAAGTAATTACTTCTTCGCAGCCTTGGACTTCTTCGCGGTGGCCTTGAGTTCGGAACCG
This sequence comes from Hallerella sp., assembly GCA_050872465.1. GTDB lineage: Bacteria > Fibrobacterota > Fibrobacteria > Fibrobacterales > Fibrobacteraceae > Hallerella. The sequence goes on along the minus strand of JBNMGX010000002.1, from coordinate 32,216 downwards.
ACCTTGAACGAAACGACCTTCGTCGCCTTGATCTTGATCTTTTCGCCGGTGAGCGGATTGCGACCCTGGCGAGCGGCGCGTTCCTTGACACTGAACGTTCCGAAGCCGATGAGCTGCACCGGACCGCCCTTCTTGATGCCTTCGGTGATGCCGTCGAGGACAGCGTTCACGGCTGCGGTTGCGGCGACTTTCGTTTCGATGCCAGCGGCTTTCTGAACGAATTCAATGAGTTCTTGCTTGTTCATGGATTGATTCTCCTAAGTGAATTTTTGATTCAATGATATTATTATACCTTTTTTTCGGCATAAAACAAGAGTTTTCCTCAAAAAAATCGTCCAAAACCTTATCCCGTGGGGATTCTCACGCATCCGGGGGCGATAAATCCTTGCGACGGCGGGGAAAAATGCGGTGTTCCACATATTCCTGGAAGATGGCGATGACGATACACGTAAAGGGAATCGCACAGACAAGCCCGATAAATCCGAGGAGCTTTCCCCAGACGGAAATCGAAAGGAGAATCAGGACCGGCGGCAGGTTCATCTCCGTCCCGACGATTTTCGGGATGATAAACATGTCTTCGATAATCTGAATCACCAGATAGATTCCCGCGATGATCAGAACGACTTCCCAGAACGGAAGTCCCGTATCAAACGAATAAATGATTCCAAGGAAAAAAGCGATCGGCATACTCGCCACCTGCAGATAGGGAACCATGTTCAAAATCCCGATGAAGAGACCGAAAACGATCCCCATCGGAAACCCGATGATGCCGAATGCAATCGCATAGAGGACGCCCACGAGAAAGGCGACGAGGCTCTGGGAGCGGAAATAGGACTTCATCAGAAGATTCGTTTTGCGGAGAAGGTCCGGTTTTTCAACGGAGTCCAGCGGAATCAGGATGCGGAGCTTCCGGGAAATTTTCGGCATGTCGAGCATCAAGAATGTCGTGTACATCGCGATAAAGACGATGCTTACCAGCGTGAGAACCACAGAAGCCGTTCCCGAAAGAACTCCCATCGCTCCGGGTAAAAGCTTCGCAACCATCGACTGCGCTGTTTCCCAGAAACTAATGTCCTGCAGGGATTCGAGGAATTGCGAACCGGCGGCAAAGCGCTCCATTTCACCGCGCCAGTCCGAGGGAATCAGGGCGAGAAACTTTTGGATCCATGCGCTGTCCGCCATAAAATTTTTGATAAGCGTTCCAAACCGGCTGAACTCCGCACTGATCTGGGGAATGAAAATCAGGCATACGAGCGTAATCGCCGAAGCCATCAACACGAGCGTGATAACCGTCGCAGCGACCCGCGCAAGTCCCCTCGGCAGCTTGCGAAATTTCGGATGGCGGAGAACTATCCTGCATCGTTCCTCGATCGCATCGACAATCGGATTCACAATGTAGGCGATGAGGAAAGCGCCGACAAAAGGCGTCAGGACGCCGCGCAAATAATAGAGCAGGGCAATGCCACAGGCGCACAGAAGCACGATGGAAACGTACTTGAGAATCAGCTTAACGCTTGCGGACGCTTCGCCCGACATTTTTTGGATTTGCCACTTTTTTTCCATACTTCACCACGCTCCGAACATAGAAAACCGTTACCAAAACCAATATAATCAGACAGATTCGGACAAGTACCCGATTCGTGCCAAAAAATTCCAGTTTCTTGATTTCGATTTCCGTCGGAAGACCGAGGAGAGAGCCGCGCCCCGTCTCGACCGAAACCTGCAAAACATTATCCAGGTAAAGATTTCCGTCCTGTTCGATTCCGCGCAGGTCCAGCCAGAGTTCGTTCGGTTTTAAAAGCGAAAGCGGGAGGCGCTTTTCCGAATAGAACCGCGTCGCCGGAATTTCCATCCGAAGCGGGCGAAAACTTAAAACGTCACCCGGTCTAGAAACCGTCGGATCCCTTGTGAACAAGACAAGCGCAACATCCGCATTTGCCCGAAACGTAATGGCAACGGAATCCAGCCCCGAAAAATCCACTCCAGAAAGCGAAAGTCTTTCCATTCCGCTCAAAAGCGGAAATTCAATTCCCGCATGAGGATGATACAAGCCGGAATTCAAGACCGCGGAGACAGCTATCGCGCTATCGCTCTCCAAAAAATCGGCAGTCGAAAAGCCGCCTTCCCGAGCGTCCGTATAGATTCGGGGAAGCACCGAATCTCCGGGCCACAGAACAAGAGTCTTTCGATGAAACGCTCCATAGACCGCCGCGAGAACAGCAATGCAGGCTACATAGAAAACCGTCCAGCGACAAGCAATCCGTTTCATCTTTTCTTCTTGATAAATCCGAGTGCGATGACGACAATCAAAACGCTTACGGCAAGGAATATGGCGAGTTCAATCGTCCCCGTCCCCTTCGCGGAAACGGAAAGGAACCGAAATTTCATCGGAACGCCGCGCTTTGCCTTCCAGCCAGGCGTGATTTCAAAACGCGCCACATGTTCCTTGTGACGCTGGACTAGCTCCTTGTCCGCACCTGTCTGCGTAAACCAGAATTCGGGAACATAGAATTCATCGAAAGCGATAGCGATCCGGTTGTCGCCTTTTTTGAGCGGGACCTCCTTGAGCATCTGCCGGAACGTGTGAAGAGAATCCCTGTTTGTCACGTCCGGATCGAATGTCCAGACCTTGACGATGATTTCGCTAGCCGTTTCCGAATACACGCGTAAAAGGATGGAATCCACCAGGCTCCAGTTTTCGTAACGCCATTTTTTTGTCGGGGAATTTCCTTCAAACATCCAGATGATTCCGCACCAAGCGTTCTTGGAAACATCCGCGCCGAGCGTACATTCAAAATCCAGAGAGGAATCCGAAACGGTCATCCGGGAAACCGAAGAGCCTCCGTCAGTCAAGTCGTCATAGGCGAAAACGCTTTCGTTTGTACGCAATGGAAAAATGGAAATGGAGAATTCCCGCTTGGGAACGAGCACGTAAGCGATAAAGATACAGACGACCGCGACACTCAGGATTGCGATGCGTTTTGCCATTCAGTCTCCGAACCGTTTTCGAGAATTTCCTTGAACTTCAGGTTATACTGAATCGCTTCGAACGAATCGTCTTCGGCGTCCCCGGATCCAAAAATCTTATCCACAAGTTTTGAAAGCAAGACGATAAAGGCAAAGTGATGCTTTTTCCTGGAGGATACGAGCATTTCATCCGAAGGGGATCCCGACATCCGACGCAAAATTTTCGCCATCGTCGAAGCGGGCAGCTGGAACATGTTGCAGCACGTCGCTACTTTTCCCGGGAAGCCGTAATCGGGCAAGTTTCCCGACACGAGCCTTTCCCCGTGATCGATGCAGCAGGCGGATTCGCCGGGTTCAACCCAGTCCGCTTTGCGTTTTTCCAAAGCGAGAAGCCACATCGCCCGCGTTTTGTCGAAGACTTCGCGCCGAAACGCCATCGTCTTGTCGCTCGGGAAAAAAGTGGCGAGGCAATGCGGACAGATTCGCAAGTCAAGACGGGAGAGTTCGACCTGTTTCGTTTCGGATTTGCAAAAGGGGCACGTGCTGTTCATCGTTTCCAGAAAATAGTAAATTTTGGACTATGGCAAAAGTAATCTCTGTTACCGTACAAACTTTTCAGACCGAGGTGATGCAGGAAGCGGAAACCCGCCCGGTCGTTCTCACTTTCGCTTCGTCCCAGATGCCGGAATGCGCCGGTTACAACGCGACGCTCGAAAAACTCTCCGCAGAGCTGGACTTTACGCTCGGCGAAATAGACCTGGACACGCCGGACAACATGGCTTTCGTCCAGACGTTCCGAATCCAGTCGCTTCCGTTTGTCATCGTTCTTTCCAAAGGGGAAATGGCCGACGCCATCCAGGGAATGCTTCCGGAAGAGGAACTCAAAAAACGGCTTTCGCCTTTCTTCGTTTCAAAAGAAGAGCGTCAAAAAATGGCGATCGAGGAAGCGGTCGCGGGCGGAAACTTTTCGGAAGCCAAAGCGGCAATCGAAGCGGAACTCGCCAAAAAATCCGACGATCACTTTAAAATTCTCCTCGCAAAATGCGAACTAGGAATGGACAATGCGGAACGGGCAAAGGAAATCCTCCGGGAAATCCCTGAAAACAGCGAGGAATCCGCAAATGCCAAGTCGCTCATCGAGCTGATGGACCTTCTTGTCGAAGCGGCAAAAACGGATGCGGTCGAAGGCGACGCCAAGGCTTTCCGGACAGCCTGCCAGGACGCTTCCCGAAAGGATTATCGCGCTGCGCTTGAAGAGTTTTTCCGGCTTGCGATGTCAAGTCCCGACTTCCGCGACGGCGCAGCCAAAAAATCGATGCTCGTCCTGTTCAACGTTTTGGGTCCGAAGGATCCGCTCACCTGGGAATACCGTTCCAAGCTGAACACGATGCTCTTTATCTAAATGCATTTCCGAGGTCCCATGCGAAAGATTCTCTTCGGGCTTTTCCTGTCCATGCAAACGGCGCTCTTCGCCGTCGATTTTCCGATTCACCGCGAAGTTCTCGACAACGGTCTCACCGTTCTGCTATACCCCAACCACCAGGCTCCGACGGTCAGCTGTCGGCTGTTCTACGTCACGGGTTCCGTAAACGAGGTTCCCGGAAAATCCGGGCTTGCGCACCTGCTCGAACACGAGCTTTTCAAGGGGACGAAAACGGTCGGGGTGACGGACTTCGCCAAGGATTCCGTTCTGATGGCAAAGGAAGATTCCGTGATGGAGCTTTCTCGCGAAGCTCTCCTAAAAAAGGATTCTGCCCAAGCGAAGAAGTTTCGCGCCGAATACGATTCCCTGGTCGAAATCCAGCGGCAGTTCCTGGTGAAGGAAGAACTCTGGAGCGCCTACCAACAAGCGGGCGGCACAGGACTGAACGCCTTCACGACAGACCTGATGACCGCCTACATCGTGACGCTTCCGAAGAACCGGATCGAGCTTTTTCTCTATCTCGAAGCGGACCGGATGCAGAACGCCATTCTCCGGGAATTTTACTCCGAGCGGGACGTCGTCCGGGAAGAGCGGAGGATGCGCTACGACGACCGACCGACAGGCCGCTATTTCGAAACGCTGAACGGGATGGAATTCGAAGCGTTCCCCTACCGCATTCCGACCATCGGCTGGCCCTCGGATATCATGAACCTGACCCGCGAACAGGCTGCGGAACATTACCGAAAATATTACAAGCCGCGCAACGCGATTTTAGTCCTCGCCGGAGATCTCGACACGCTCGAAACGATGAAGCTCGTCAAAAGGTATTTCGAAAACATCCCACCGGGAGAAGCCTTCGCACCGATTACGGTCCGCGACCCGGAACAGGCCGGAGAAAAGCGACTCACCGTTTACCGACCCGACGCCCCTAACCGAATCGACATCGCCTTCAAGACACCGGCAATCGGAGACGAAACGCTCTATGCGCTCGACGTAATCGAGGGTGTTCTCAACGGGCGTTCGGGCAGGCTCTACAAAAAACTTGTCGAAGAAAAAGGAATCGCGACTGCGGCAAAATCGGGCAACAGCGTAAACAAGTATGTTTCGGAATTTTCGATTTACGTTTCAATCAAACCGGACGCAAATCCCGATTCCGTCGAAGCTCTCGTCTGGGAAGAACTTGAACGCCTGAAAACCGAGCCGGTCTCCGAACGCGAACTGCAGAAAGTGAAGAACCGCGCCACCATGGCTCTCGTCGAAAGTTTCCAGAATATGGAAAATGTCGCAACGCAGCTCGCCTGGTACGAAATGTTCGGCGATTACCGAATTCTCCTGGATTGGCCTAAAAAGCTCGAAAGCGTTACGCCGCAAAAGGTCCAGGACGCGGCAACGAAAATATTCCGGCACAGGAACGCAACTGTCGGAAGATTGCTCAAAGGGGACGAACGCTAATGAATTTCAAACTTTTCCTCGCCATTGCAGCCTCTTCGCTCATCGCCTGTTCGGGAACATCCAAGCCCAAGAAAATTTCACCGGCGGCGGAAATTCCGACAGTTGAAAAATCTGTGGAAAACAAGCCGGAAATTCCCGCTTCCTACAAGGAAATCGCCTATCCCGAATTCAAATACAACGCTCCGTTTCCGGCGGATTTCCGGGTAAAAATTACCGACAGCATCACGGGCTACATCCAGGAAGACAGAACGCTTCCCCTGGTCCACTTCAACATTTTTTTCAAGGATCCTTTTGTCGCGGACAGCGTTTCAAACGAAGCCTCCTATGAACTTTTGTCATCGATGTTTCGCCGCGGAGGTTCCACGAAACTTTCCCCGCAAGCCCTAGACGATTCGCTCGAATTCATCGCAGCCTCCCTCGCCGGAGCCGTCGGAACTTTCCAGAGCGTCATCGGCATCGAATGCATGACCAAGGATTTTCCGAAGCTTCTCGCTCTCGCCAAGGACGTTTTCCTCTCGCCGGCCTTTGACGAAAAAGCCCTCGAAATCCAAAAGGCAAACGCGGCAAAAGCCTACGAGCACCGCTTCGACAATCCGGCGGGAATCCTTGCCGCACTCGATAAGTTTGCCAACTACGAACCGAATCCGCGACTCTGGAACGCGACAGCCGACGAATTTCAAAAAACTTCCCGCGACGACCTGCGGAAAATCGCCAAGGACCGCTTTCATTCCGCGCGCATCGTCTTTGCAATCGCCGGGGACTTTGACCGGGATTCCATGACGGTAGCTCTCCGGGAATATTTCAAGACGTGGCCTACCGCCGCACAAAACAAGACGGAAATTCCACCGATAAGGCTCAAAAACAAGCCCGGAATCTATCTGGTCGATAAGGATATTTCCCAGGCAAACATTTCCATGAGCGCCCCTTTTGTCAAGCGCCCACATCCGGATTATTACCCGGCGGCGGTTTCGAGCTTCATCCTCGGCGGCGGCTCGTTTTCTTCGCGCCTGATGTCCCGCGTCCGCTCGGACAACGGTCTCGCTTACAGCATCTACAGCACGGTCGATAACGATTACCGCGACACGGGACTTGTGACTATCGCCCTGCAGACAAAGGTCGAAAGCGCAAGCGAAGCGCTCCGGCTTATCAAGGAAGAAGTACTAAAACTTGCGAAAGAAGGCCCGACCGAAGCGGAACTGGAACAGGCGAAGAAGACGCTCATCGAAAGCCTCCCGAGCCTTTTTGATTCTCCGGCAAGCACGACAGTCCTTTTTGCCAAGGGCGAGCTTCTAGGCAAGGAAGATTCCCACTACATCGATTACGTAAACGAAATAAACAAGGTGACCGCGGAACAGGTCAAGCAGATGATAGCCAAGTATTTCGACCCGGACAAGATGACCGTCTCCGTCGTCGGTCCCGCCGAAAAATTAAAGGATATCGGAAACTTCACCGTCGTTCCGCTCGACAGTCTCGATTTTAGAAAGTGAGTTCCGGTTGAAGTTTTTCCCCGTTATCCTTTTCGCGTTCTTCACATTCGCAAACGCCGGGCCGACAAAAGGCGAGCTGCGTCACAACGCCTGCGCCGCGACAAAGGCTTGCCTCGGAACCATCCTGCCGAGATGCTCCGAAGGGGACCTCGCTCCCGTCGAAAATATCAAATACGACAAGGAATTTTGCGAACCGTTCGAAGACCTGAGAGGACGCGGAATCGATTTGCAGAGTCCCGTCACCTTTGAAATTTTCGGCCATCTCGGGAACCGCTACCGGGTCATCTACGAAACTTCGGGAGAGCTTCCCGTGAGCGGTGACATGATGAGCTATCTCTTCGACCACTTTCCGTTTACGACAGTTCTTGTCAATCTTTTTCAGGGGACCGAATATACCATCCATTACAATTCCGCGAACCAGAGGCTATTCAGCGGTAACAACGGGGGAAACCTTTACGGGGATTTCTACTGGGTCCTCCAGGACAGCGCAGGAATCGAAAAAGGATTTCACAACGTTTTTTACGGAAGCGGACGTTGCAAGATTCTGAAATGGAACCTGCACGGAATCGCGGTTGCCGTCTTGGATATGCATCCACAAAACGAACAGACGCATTACCGATTCAAGGCAATCGTCTTTCCGGCAAATGCCGTACTCAATTCCATCATGAAAATGGGATTCTTCCGCGATGTGGTCAATTCCAAGATTGGGGAAATCATCCGAAACATTTCGGAATCCTCCGAGAGCTATGTCGCGGGAAACCACGCACCGGTCGATACGTCGTCCATTCTCAAAAGCCCGCGCTTCGCGCCAGAACTAGCCGAATTCCGGGAAGTCGCCGCGGGAAAGCTCAAATGGACGGTCGGAGATGCCGTTGAAAAGAAAAAGCAGGCCGCGCAACGGCAAAAGCCCGTTTTCGTCACGGAAACCCCGATGATCTTCAAACAAATGAATCCAGGAAAATAGAAGGTTCCATGTCCAATTACATCTATTCCTCTCCAGAAATGCAGGCGAAAATCGAAGCGCTTCTTCCGCGGATTACCGAACATCGCCGCAACCTTCTGTTCAAGGTTGTACAGAACCGCACAAGGCATTTCTGCATGGTCCTCGAAGATCTTTTCGACCCGCACAACATTTCCGCGGTCATCCGAACGGCGGAAGTCTTCGGCCTCGAAGACGTGCACGTCATCGAGGAAGTGAATCCGTATAAAATCAACAAGTCCATTTTAAAAGGCTCCATCAAATGGATGGACATCTACCTCTACAAAAAGCGCAAAGCCTGCCTTGAACATCTCCGAAAGAAAGGCTACCGAATCGCAGTTGCAAGTACCAACACGGAAAATTCCGTTCTCGATTTGGACCTTTCGAAGCCGACGGCTTTTTACCTCGGCAGCGAATTTACGGGAAACCACCCCGATACGCTTGCCGCGGCGGATGCGGAATTCAAGCTTCCCCAATATGGCATCACGGAATCCATGAATGTTTCTGTCGCGGGTGGCGTTCTGATGTGCTACCTAGACCATTTCATGCAAAAGAAGGGACGTTCCGCCTACACGCTTCCCCCGGAAGAACGCGATGCGCTTCTCCTCGAATGGCTCGAACGGCACTTGAACGACGAAAGCGCGAGCAGTTCCGTCAAGCGCATTGACGAATAAACTAAATTAAGTTCTGCGATGAAAAAGAATACCAGTTTATACCTCGCAGTCGGACTAGTCGTTCTGCTGGCCATCATCATCCTGATTTTCGGGCTTTTCTTCCTGAACGACAAGGATCCGCGCGAAGTTTTCGACACTTACTACCTGCGCTTTCCGCAAGTGAGCACGCTGACGCTCGACGATCCGGTGAAAATCAACGGCGTCAAACTTGGAAAAGTCGAAAACATCTACCTTTCGGGAAACCGCGTACTGGTCGTTGTGCGAATCCGCAACGATGTAAAGATTCCCGTCGGATCCGAAATCCGCGTCCAGAACATCGGCATCATGGGAGAACGCCAAATCGGAGTAATCCTGCACGATTCCTTGGCGCATTACGCTCCGGGCGACACGATCGACGGACAGTTCGATGCCGGAATCGCAGAAGCTCTGGGCCTTGCCGGCGAAATCATCGACTCGACAAAGGTTCTCATCACTTCCGTCCACCAGGTAATGGACTCCACCATCGCCAATCCCGAATTTAGAAAGCAGTTCAAGACGATGATGAACAAGGCGGAAAACCTGGAAGACAAGCTTTCGAGAATGCTCGCCGATGCAGACCCGCAGATCAAAAAAAGTTTGAACAAACTCAACGAGGCGACGATCAAGGTCAACGCACTGCTCGACACGACAGCGGCTCCTGTCGGAGAGCTTCTGTCTGACGCAAGCGGCCTCATGAAAGACGCGGGAAACGTTATCGGGAAGCTGGATTCCGTCACCGACCGACTGACATCCATCACGAAGAAATTGCAGACAAAGGACAACACGGCGGGAATCCTCCTGAACGATCGAACTCTTCATGACGACCTGCTTCAAACGCTCCATTCCGCGGACAGCCTCTTCAAAATCATCCTCCAGGACGGTCTCGACGTAAACCTGGATCTTTTCTAATTCTATCGGGTAATCTATGCAAAGCAGAGAAATCGTTGTTACAAACAAGCTAGGCGTACACGCGCGCCCAGCGGGAATGATCGTCGATCTCACCGGAAAATCCAAAAGCGACATCACCCTGGAATACGAAGGGAACAAGGTGAACGCCAAGAGCATTCTCAACGTGATGATGCTCGCCATAACGCCCGGTTCCACCGTGAAATTCGTCGCAAACGGCGAAGACGAAGAACAAATTCTCGACCAGCTAGAACAACTTTTCCGCGAAAATTTCCATGAAGACCAAAACGGCTGAGAATCAGAAAATTCGCACAGTCCTCGTCGGAGTGGCGGCATCTCCCGGTTACGCTTACGGTCTCGTCCGCAAAATCGAGACACGAAAGTTTTCCCTGGATTCATCCGCACTTCCGGAAAGCGCCCTCGCCGCCGAAGAGGAACGCTTTATCAAGGCGGTAGAGACGACAGCAAAAGAAATCGAGGACCTGAAAAAAGTAACGACAGAACGATTAGGCGAAAGCGAAAGCCGAATTTTCGATTCCCACCTGATGATGCTCAAGGATTCCATGCTGATAGCTCCGATCGTTTCGAGCATTCGCAAGGAAGCCCACAACGCTCGCTGGGCGGTTCACAGCACGCTCTCCGCTCTGATTACCCAGTTTGAAAACAGCAAGAGCGAAATCATGCGGGAACGCTCCACGGATTTAAAGGAGCTTTACAATCGGTTGCTTTCCGCCCTCGAAGAAACGGCCCCCAAGCGCGCCGAAAAGAAATCGTCGGGTCCCGCAATTATCATCTCGCACGAACTCACGCCCGGCATGCTGATGTCCATCGAAAAGGAAGAAGTCCTCGGATTTGCTACGGATATCGGCGGACGGACCAGCCACATTTCGATTCTCGCCCGGGCAATGCAGCTTCCGGCGGTATCCGGCCTGCGAAACATTTCCCTGATCATCGAGGAAGACGATTCGCTCTTCATCGACGGCACGGGCGGCATGGTCATCATCAACCCGAACGAAGACGACCTGAATCGTTTCAAGGAAAAGCTCGCTGTTTACAACAAGCAGAAACAGGAACTTTTCACGATGCGGCAGCTGGAGCCGATGACGCTAGACGGCAAGTACATCACGCTCCAAGCGAACATCGAGCTTCCCATCGAAGCGGAATCCGTCCTCGACTTCGGGGCGACGGGCATCGGGCTTTACCGGTCGGAATTTCTTTTCTTCCGAAAGGGGACACCGACCTGCGAAGAACAGGCCGCCGCATACGCCCACATTTTAAAAAGGCTGAATCCGTATCCCGTTGTCATCCGGACGCTCGACGCTGGCGGAGACAAACTGGTCACGGACATTTCCGCAACAGACGAAGCGAATCCGTTTATGGGCTGGCGTTCCATCCGCGTGTGCCTTTCCCGCAAGGACCTTTTCAAGGAACAGCTGCGCGCCCTTCTTCTTGCAAGCCGTTCGGGACATCTGCGAATCATGTTTCCCATGATCAGCAGTCTAAACGAACTGCGCGAAGCGAAAAAGCTTTACCAGGAATGCCGAACAAAACTTCTCAACGAAGGCTTTACCCTGCCAGAAGTGAAAATCGGCTGCATGATCGAAGTTCCCGCCGCCGTCATGATGGTCGATGTTCTCGCCAAGGAGGTCGGTTTCTTCAGCATCGGAACGAACGACCTGATCCAGTTTACGCTCGCCGTCGATCGTACAAACGAACTGATTGCGAATCTGTTTGAGCCTCACCATCCCGCGGTTCTCAACATGATAGACAGAACCGTCCGCGCCGCCCATCACGAAGGGATTCCCGTCTGCGTCTGCGGCGAAATGAGTTCGGATCCGCTATCGACCCTTGTCCTCGTCGGTCTCGGTGTCGATGAACTGTCCATGACACCGTGGAGCATCATGGAATGCAAAAAGATCATCCGCTCCGTAAATTACGAAGATGTCAAGGCGACAGCCCGAACCGTCCTCAAGATGGACACGGCGGCAAGCGTCAATCGCTACCTTCGGCAAAAATACCTGCAGATGATCATCGACCTCGGCATTTCGAGTTTCATCACGTCGCACGACGTTAAAAACCCGTTGGCAAAAGATGATTAAAAGAATTTTTCTTCTGGCGCTTCTCGCCTGCGCAATACTCCAAGCCTCCGAAAACAATTCCAAGGAAGAGCTTGTCCTCGGCTATGATTTTCAGAACAAGGTCATCCGTTTCAATCGCAGCCTAAAGAATTGCGACACGCTTCCCGAAAGCATCGAAAAGGAATTCGCCTGTGCGGCAAAAGCCTATTACGGCGACAACTATTCCGCAGCCCTTTCCGCCTACCGAAATCTCATCGGCAAGGATTCGAGCATCGACAAGAGCATTCTCTCTCGAATCGCCCGCTCGGAATTCGAAGAAAAGCAGTACGGAAAAGCGAGAAAAACGCTTGAAGAAGGGGACCGCCGATTTTCAAGCTCCCCCGAATGGAAGGAATTTGCAGATCGCATCCGACTGGACCTGACCCTCGAAAGTCCCAAGATAAAGCCCAAGGCGAAAGCGGACTCCATCGAAGCCTTCCTAAAAAATTACGGGGACGATCCACGCGAACCGAAACTGCGTTACCGGAAAGGCGTCCTGCTCGAACAGGCGCGTCATTTCAAGGCAGCGAAAAAAGCCTACCTCTATGTCATCGCGCATCCTTCCGAATACGGCGACGCAGCCTGGGAAGCTCTCCGGCGAATCCGGGAACTTTCCCCCTCCGAATCCTTGGACGAAAAAATCACCTACGCAAACCGGCTATGCAGCAAGGGCTTTCACAAGGAATGTTCCGTCCTCATCGATTCCATCTTTGCGTTAGACGCGTCCAAGGCTCCGACAAGGGATTCTGCGAAAGCTCCAGAACTAAAGACTTCGGAAGATTCCCTTCTTTGGAAACTTCCGGCAAGCACGCTCCCCCTAAAAACCCGGATTTCTCTCTGGGAAAAGCGCGCAAACGCCTACAAGAATCAAAAAAAGGATACGCTCGCCATCGAAGCGTACCGTTTCCTCGTCGATAGCGTTGAAGCTCGCGCCGCATGGCTGCAATCGCTCGTCCGTCTCTACCGCGCAAACAAGATGGGCAAGCAGGCAAACCAAATCGATTCGCTCTTCCAGGAAAAGTTCCGCTACACGCTCCAGAACGCGAACAACATCTGGGTCCGGGCCTTTGAACTGGAACAAAAGGAAATGTTCACCGAAGCGATTGCCAGCTACGATTCCCTGAACAATCCGAAATTCAAGCAGAGCAACAAGCAGCAATGGGCCTATTTCCGAATCGCACTCTGCTACTTCAAGCAGAACAAGATAGATTCCGCGATTATCGCATTCAACAAGGCTAAGGCTTCGGACTTTCTCTGGAGTTCGAGCGGAGCCAGAATGTTCCTCGGCGACATCTATTACGCACAAAATAAGCCGGAAGAAGCCAAGACCGCTTACCTCGACTGCATCAGGGATTTTCCCGTCGGCTATTACGCGCACCGTTCCCGCGTCAAGCTCGTCGAATACAGGCTCATGGATTCGTCCTCGGTTCCATGGCTCGCGCCAAAAGATCTTTCCGATTCTGCAACGGTAAAGTGGATTCGCTCCGTCCAAGGCGGAACATCCGACACGTCCCACAGCGCCGAACGCTTCCAAAAAGTCAAGCGGCTTCTCGACCTGGGCTTTGCCGAAGAAGCTTACGACCTTTTCCATTTCGCCAAAAAGAAGAACAAGTCCCGGCTGGAATTTCTCTACAGTTACGCATCATTGTTCCTCTCCTACGACGAACTCATCCAGGGGTACGCCTTGGCGCGTTCATTCCAAAACCTCATCCCGAGAAAATACCTGGGCGATGCACCGCGAGGCGTGATGAAAGTCCTCTACCCGATGCCGTTCAAGGACAAAGTTTTCGCAGCCGCGGATTCCGCCATCGATCCGTTTTTCGTCTATAGCGTGATGCGGCAGGAATCCACGTTCAACTACCTGATTACCAGCCCGGCGAACGCCTGTGGTCTTTTGCAAATCATTCCGCCGACAGCCAAGAAGCTCGCCAAGGCGGAAGGCCTGAATTCCTTTTCGCCGAAGCTTCTTTACAATCCCTACGTAAACATCCGTCTGGGCGTCCGCTACCTCAAGGATCTTCTCGTCGAATACGAAAACGACCCGATGTACGTTCTCGCCAATTACAACGCAGGTCCCAAACCCGCCAAGCGCTGGCAAGCCGAAGGAAAGGACCTTCCCTGGGATTTGCGCGCCGAGGAAATCAGCTATTGGGAAACCCGGGACTATGTGAAGCGTGTCCTCGGAAACTATTGGGTCTATGCGGAAGTCTGGAACCGCTAAATGCTCTTCTTTGTCCTCACCTTAGGCGCAGCAGTCTGCTTTGCATTCGGAAACGTCCTTTCGAAATCGGGCGTCGCATCGTCCGGCAGAAAAGCGGACCCGCGCCATCCGGTAAAATTTCTCTTCGGATTTCTTTCGTTAAAGCGCTGGTGGACGGGATTTTCCCTGTCTGCGCTCGGAAACGTCGGCAACTATGCGGCGATGGCGCTTTACAACCTGAGCCTCGTCAAGCCCATATCCGCGTTGAATCCCGTTCTCACGGCGATTTTCGGACGTATTTTTCTCAAGGAACCGATCAACCGCCGGATCGTCGTCGCGATTGTCTGCGTTCTCTGCGGACTTCTCTGCGCGGCATTTGAAATCGGCGAAGAAGCCGGTACACAAAACACAAAGGCTCTCTGGATTTTTATCTGCGCAGCGGGCATTTTCGCCTTTGCCAGCTATGCGATTTTCCGCCGAAACGAAGTCAGCGATTCGATCGTCATGGGAATCGGCTACGGCCTTTCCGACATTCTCTACAAGAGCCTCGCCATCGATGCGACAGAAAAGGGAATCGAAATGTCCTGGAACGAACTTCTGTTCTGGATTTCGGACATCCGGCTATACGCCTTTCTCGTCGCCTACCTCACCGCGTTTATTTTCACCCAGGTGGCGTTTTCCCGCGGACGCGCCCTGTTCGTGATTCCCTTTAGCGCGGCCATCGGAGCGGTCGTTCCCATCCTGGCCGGAGCGGTCGTCTTTTCCGAACCGTTCCCGCCCACAAAAATCGCAAGCATCGCTCTGGTCATTGCCGGTTCAAGCCTCTTCATCGCAAGCCCGCGCCAAGTGATACAAAAGACTTTTCAAAGGAAATTCAATGCAGACAAATGAAATCTGGTACAAGGCGATAGGACACTGCCAAGCTTCCGATTACGATCTCGCCACGGTTTTCTTGATGGACGCAGGCGTCGGCGCTCTGGAAGAGCTCGAAAGTTCGACATCCGAGCGAACCGATTTCTGTTTCTACACCGAATCCGCCGAAAAGCGCCAAGCGATTATTTCCAAATTTCCCGAGTATCATTTTACGACCGAAGATGAAATTGCGAAGGATTGGGACCGCTGGTGGAAAGACCGCGCAACGCCCGTCCACGTTTCCAAAAGGCTTTGGGTCAGACCGCCGTGGGTAAATTTCACGCCCGAAGAGTCCGATGCGATTCTGCTCGAACTCGAAGCGAAAAGCGCCTTTGGAACCGGCGACCACGCCACGACGGCGCTCATCGCCGGCATGATCGAAAATCTCGATTTGGAAGAAAAGAGATTCCTTGATATCGGAACAGGAACCGGAATTCTCACGATGCTCGCCGACAAACTCGGTGCGAAACTCGCCATCGGAACGGAAATCGACCTGCTTGCGCTCCCCTGCATCGCCGAAAACTTTGAAAAGAACCATTGCAAAAACGCCCGCGCGGTCTTCGGATTTCTGGATGTATTCCAAGCGGGGACGCAATTTGACCATATCGTCTGCAATATGATTCGCACCGAATTCTGGCCGCTGCGAAAAGACGTAGAGCGGCTTCTCGCTCCCAAAGGACATTTTATCTTGACGGGACAACTCACCGCGGAAAAGAACTACGTACTAGACTGGTTCAAAGAATGCCGGTTCAAGACGCTTCGCGAACAGACCCGCGACGAATGGTGGTGCGTCGAAGCGGAACGACTCTGAGGAAAAACATGGAATCGCTTTTTGTAAGAGCCGCCAAGGGCAAGACAACCGAAAAACCCGTCTGGATGATGCGTCAGGCCGGACGTTACCTACCCGAATACCGAGACTTGCGGAATCGCTTCCCGAACTTTCTTTCGTTTGTGAAAAATCCGGAAGCCGCGGCGGAAGCGACGCTCCAACCTGTAAAGCGCTTCGACTTGGATGCGGCGATTCTTTTCAGCGATATCCTCGTAACGCTTCCCTGTATGGGATTCGACCTGAAATTCGTGCCGGGCAAAGGTCCCGCCATCGAAAATCCGATCCGCTCGATTTCCGACGTACAAAATTTACACGACGTCGATTTGGAAAAAAGTCTAGACTATACGGCAAAAGCCATCAGGCTCGTCCGCAAGAATCTTTCCGAATCCAAAGCGCTCCTCGGATTCGTCGGAGGCCCGCTCACAATAGCCTCTTACGCCATCGAAGGCGGAAGTTCCAAGGACTTGCATCGGACAAAGGCGCTTTTTTACAATGACCCGCAGACATACAAGCTCTTTTTGGAACGCATAGCGCATGTGACGGGTGAGTATCTCGCGTTCCAGGCCAACGCGGGCGCAGACGCGCTAGTCATCATGGATTCCTGGGCCGGGCATCTTTCGCCGGCGGATTACGGAAAAATGGCGAAGCCCTTCACGGAAAAGGTGATAGCCATCGCCAGAACTCGGACGGATGCCCCCATTATCCACTATGCGAACGGCGCCGCGCATCTGGTGCAAGCGTTTGCCGAATTAAACGCGGACGTCATCGGAGTCGATCACCGCTCGGAACTGAAAGCGCTTTTTGCCAAGTTTCCGAAAAAGATTTTCCAGGGAAACCTCGACCCGGCACTTCTTTTTGCACTGCCCGAAGAAATCCGCCTGCGGACAGAGGAAATTCTCGAAGCGGCAAAGGGACGCTCGCACATCATGAATCTCGGACACGGCGTTTTGCCGGAAACGCCTCTCGAAGGAGTCCGCGCCTTTATCGACGCGGTCCGCGGCGTTTAAGGGTTTAATCTTCTGAAGTGTCGGAAGAATCTTCGCACGCGGCTTCCCAGTCGTGTAAATCCTTGCCGAAAGATTTGAGCGATGCGGGAATGTCCGACGTCTTGTATGGGTAAACGCATGAAAGCTGCAGATTGTTTACTTCGCATCCGTTGTTATAATCGACAAGTTCTCCGTTTTCTTCGGCGCATCGATTTGTAAAATACGCGGAATCGCGAACGCAATTTTTACTCCAGTAGGCTCCGGAAATAAGCCATCCGACGTAGCTTTCGCTGGAATCGGAATTCCACAGAATCCGGTAGGTGACCGTTACGGAGCCTTTGGAGCATCCGAGAAGTCCTTGGACGCCGTTTTCTTCGTAATAGGCGAAAATGTAATCGTCAGAACCGTATAGTTCAATCGCTTCCGTCGTAAAACGGTAGGACGTTTTGGAAGACGATGTCATGCTAGTCATATCGTCAACGGAATCCTTCACGTCCAGGGAACTTCCGGTTTGATTCGTTGTGTCAATAGGAACAATGCCATACGAAACATTTGATGACGAAGAGCTTTCCGTTGAAGACGAAGAATGGACTTCCGCGGTTCGTTGTGCGCCTTCGGCCGAGGCGTTTGTGCTTCCACTCGAAGACTCGGAGGAGCAGGCGCAAAGGAAAATCGCCAAAGCAAGAGGAATCAGGTTGAAAATATTCATAGGTTTCTCCTTGTTTTAGTTTGTTTTTAAGAGGTTGTATCCGAGAATCACGTTGTCGACTTGCGCATTGCGGATGCGTTTAATCACAATGGTTAAGTCGGTTGATGAATTTGTTGTAAACTCAACTAATTCAAAAGGATTGTTCGGTGCGGATGATGAAGCGATTAAAGTTCCTCCTTGGTAAATGAATAAATCTAAATCCTGGGAGAGCATATTATGTTGCATCACATAGCTGCCTAGAGTAAGCCAAGATATTGCGATCCGGTAGGTTTTTCCAGAGTCAATGCTTGACTCCGTAAACCGGATGCATGAATCTGCGCCAAAGAATCCATCGTTGTTTCCGTTCCAGTAGGCAGATCTTGTATTCCATGCCATTTTGGAGTATAGCGGAAGCTTTCGAATCCGGTGATAATTGTCTTTGTCCCCTTGAAAGTACGAATTGTTGATGTATTTTGTACTGCCGGTCATCATCAAGGCTTTAAACATTTCCGGGTGATTTTTGAAAAAAGAATGCTGAGATAGAACATCAGCTGCCATTGCGGCTGTATAGGGTGTTGATGCACTTGTTCCGTTGAATGTCCCGTTATAGGATTGGACGCTGCCGTTTACCGAGAGGCTAAAATGCGGGTCATTCGGAAAGTAAAAATGGGTAAAGTTGACGATTTCCGGCTTTTGATTTCCAAGAGAGGGATTTTTCCATCCGGAATATGAAGCGTATGTATAAGAATCGGGATTTATTGCTCCAACCGTAATAGCATTAACGGCTTTTCCCGGGGATGTTACATAATTTGTGGAACCTCTTGTATTGCCAGCTGCAACGAATTCTATAATCTTGTTTGAGTAAATGTAATTGTCCATACTTTGATCTTCAGCCGTGTACACGGAATCTGCACTATTGGACCATGAATGAGAACCGATGTATATTTGGGGTGAATATTCCGACGGGTCCTCTGGATAATTTTCTTGATCAAAACCGTAAATCATTGCGTTTGGGGCTGTTGTTTGCAAAACGCGGACAACTTGTGTCGGATGAGAGTGGGTTCCACGAATACAGGTGTTGCCTTGATTATACAAAGCAGTGTTTGTATGACTTAATTTTGGACAACCGGTTTCTGTAAAATAAACGCCTATTCCCTGTCCTTTGTATCCGTTTGAAAAGGCTGAGGTTTGAATTTGTGATTGAAGTCGAATAAGTGAATCGCTATAATAGATAGTGTTGCCTACCGTAGTGTCATTGCTCAACATTTCCGGCTCTTGAAATTTGGAAATAAATACAATGTCCGGTCCGTTCATTAAGGACTTTATTTCTTTCGCCGTTAAATATTTGATTTGAGGTGCTCGATATGTCCCGATCTCATTTTGTTGTTTGATGGCAAGTTCTTTGATGCTTTCAAAGTAGTTGACTTCGGGCAACTGTTCTCCATTCAACCAAAATTTTTTTTCGCTGTTGTTAGAAGACAGTTCGTAGCGGCCTTGAACATTTGTTTTTAAAGAATGGTTTAATGGAGTAAAATCAACTACAACTTTTATTTTTTTTGAGGAGTTTTCTGTTAAATAGAGGGTTGAATCCTGCGTTGTCCTTCCTAAAATGTCTCGCTTTGCCGCTTTTAAAGAAAATTCATTTTGCTGTGTATCGGATTGAGCAATGAATGCGGCAATATCTTTGCTCATTTTACTTATTGGAGTAAATGTGGGCAATGAAATGTTTTTACTGTCTAGCAGTTGGGCATTAATAATGGAGGCTAGCCCAAGAATGCCAAGAAGAAGTCTTTTCATAATGTCCTCCACAAGGAAAAAGATTAAAGCTAAAAATTAAATATACTTTCTAAAAGCAAAAAAAAAACAATATTTTCGCACACTATCTCTATGCAAAAATATAAAATTGCGATCAAATGCGCTTTTTTGTATAAAACAGGTGTTTCCCTGTGAAATCTTGAATTTGCTTTGCCGGAGGTGGCTTATACTACTTTCCCCCGCCAGATTTGCCACAGAAGCCGGTAGAGGGCAAACCGGAATTTTTGAAACAGAGCCATTCCGAAGGATTTTTTGAAGCCCAGAAGCCATTTCGGGTCAAAGTCGCTGTCCGGCGAACCGAACTTTTGGATGTGTTCGACGTAGTCCGTCCGGAGCGCTTCCCGGGCGTCTTGGTCAAAGAAATAGAAGACATCCGACCTGGTCCATCTGCCTTCCAGAAGCTTACGCTTTACAAATCCGCATTGTTTTTGGATGAGTTCCGCATAGGAAAAAAGTACGGGCCCTTGGGTGTGAAAGAGCGCCGCGAGGGAAAATCCCCGTTTGCGCAAAAAGACGCTCGTTCCAATTTCCAGGCGTTTCACCGTATCGTAAAAATCCACGCCATCCGGCTCCGACAAAAGCCAACGACAAAAAGGCGCAACAGCGACCTGTTTCAGATAAAGAAAGAACGACTGTAAATGCGGCGAATATTCATCGTTTTCCGTAAGCGATACCACATCCGCCGAACTTTCTTCCGCCATATTGAAAAAAGAGCGAAAGCGGTTCTGAAAATACACAATGGAATCGTTCACGAGGACCAAGCGCTCCCATTCTTCCCGCCGAAATTTCGCCGTATATTGGACATAGCGTTTCCACATTCCAAAGTCATAGCCTCGATTTTCGGTAAAGAAAAGCTCGATCCGATTGGAATCCAAAAACGCATGGGAAGCCGCATCCAAGTCTCGTTCGTTGGTCAGATAAACGACCGAAAATCCTGTCCGGCAAAGACCTTCCAAGGCATAGCGCACATAGCCAGGCAAAGATTCCCCCGTTTGGAACGAGGCGTAGAGAATCTTCCGCAGAGGCTTTCTTTTCTGCTCGGGCATCGGTCAGCGCTTTTTCGAATGGATTCGACCAGAATCCCGCCGGGAATTGCCAAAGCTTCCCGTTTTTTTCTTCCGTCCGAAGCCCTTTTTCGTGCGCGAGGACTTCCGCTCCGCGCGAACTTCCGATTCCGAAGCACCTCTGCGGCTTCTCCCGTAATCCACCCGCTCGGACCGGGAGGATTTCCGCTTATTCGCCTTGCGATCTCCGCCGTAGGATTCACGAACCTTGCGCCTTTCGCTCGGACGGAGAGACGCGAGCTCGCTTTCATCCGGCTGCGAAACCAGACCGAGTTCTTCGGCGGCTTCATCGCGAGACTTTTCCTTCATCTTGCCGATCTTGCCATCGGAAATTTTGGAAAGAATCGCAAAGTCCGCTTCTCCGCGAACCGGGTTCGTGCGAAGCAGGCGCACCCGAACCTTGTCACCACGCGCAAAGGTCTTGCCGCTGCGCTTGCCGTAAACAGTTCCCTTGTCCGGGTTGAAGATGTAATAATCGGAGCCGGCGATATCGCGGAAACGGACAAGCCCTTCCGCCTGCGGATCATCGACACCGACATAGATACCCCATTCCTGGACGCCTGTCACCGTCGCATCGAATTCCTCGCCGAGATGTTTCCGCAAAAGCCAGGTTGCGCATACCTTGAGCGACATGCGTTCCGTCTTCTGGTTCTTCACTTCGTTCGCCGAAATTTCGGAGCAGACCGCGACCACGTCCCAGGCGCGCTTCGCATCGGTCTCTTCCTGCGTCTTGCGAGAAAGTTCCCGGTGGCACCACAGATCCGCATAGCGGCGAATCGGGCTTGTAAAGTGCGCATAGTCCTGCCAGTTCAAGGCAAAATGCCCGAAGCAGTTGCTATCGTAATGCGCCTTCTGCATACTGCGCAAAATCCGCATGATGATTTCGTCATCGCCTTTCGCCCGCGCGATCAGATGCTGGTAAAGCTTGAAAATTTCCGGATTCAGGTTCGTATCGCCGCGGCGAGGCTTTCCCAGTTCCCGGAGAGAAATCGGGCTGTCCTTGAACAGGTCGGGCATCAGGTAATAAAGTTCCATGATATCCTTTGTATCGGGAGCTTCATGGACGCGGAAAACGCCCTGCAAATGCCGACGTTCCAGTTCCTTGGCGCAGCACTGGTTCGCAATCAGCATACACTCTTCGATCCAATGGTCCGATTCGTTTTCTTCGCGAGGAACGATTTTTTCCGGTTCGCCGTTCTCGTCGAACTTGCAGCCAAGTTCTGTACTGCCGAGTTCCAGGATTCCTGTTTTCCGACGGTTCGCCCGGAGCAAGTCCGCAACTTCCTGCAGAGCCTTCACGTGTTCGTCGCCGTTCTCCAAACGCTTCACCGCTTCGCCGTAAGTGATGCCCGCGGTGATGTTTACAAGGCTCTTCTTGAATTCAAAGCTTTCGACATTTGCGTTTGCGTCGAGTTCCATGAGACAACTGAACGCTAGGCGGTCAACGCCTTGGTGCAAGGAACACAGGTCGCTCGACAAGCGGTCCGGGAGCATCGGCACGGCGGTCCACGGCAGATACTGCGTAAAGCTGCGCGTAAGCGCTTCGTCGTCAAGCTCGGAACCTTCCGGCACATAATGGCTCACATCGGCGATATGCACGCCCAGATGAAATCCGCCGTCGGGACGCTTTTCGACAGAAATCGCATCGTCGTGATCCATCGCACCGTCCGGGTCAATGCACAGGATATACGTTTTCCGCAAATCGATCCGTCCATCGACCAGATCCTTTTCCGAAGGTTCTTTCTGCTCGTTTACAAATTCCATAATGGAATCGGAAAATCCTGCGGGCAGCGAAGCGTCCTTCATGAACTGCGTCTTGACCGCATCCCAGGAAAGTTCGCCCTCCATCGCCGAGCGGTCAACCTTCGCAAGCATCGAATGCTTCAATTTCGGATGCGGATAAAGCGTGAACGCAATCGTGTCGCCGTCCTTGCCGGGCGCCTTGCTACGGTGCGCCATTTCATAGACCTTTCCCGAAGCGGAATCGGTGACTTTCCACCAGTCCTTACCATCCGGGCTGAGAACTCCGCGATGCACACGACTTTCGTCATCGTCAAAAGTCGCCTTGCGACGGCTTGCCGCTGCCGGGCGACGGTTATCCTTTTTCTCCGATTCGAATGTTTCAACATCGCTTTTTCCGGGCGTGTATTCCTTGTTGCTCGTCCGGGCAAGCGTTCCTTCGCTGACCATTTCGGCGAGCAGTTGCTTGAAAGCCAATTTGTTGTGTTTGGAAATGCCCATCGCACGGCGAAGCTGGCTGCCGACCATCGGCTCGTCGCGCACTACGGCGACAATCTGTTCTTTTGTGGGCAAATTTTGCATGATAAATCTCCTATCTATCCAGAAAATAGGTAAATCAAATATCAAAAATCAAAAAGTCGCAAAAAAATCCGATATTCCAATGCAGAAGGCTGGGATTAGAACCGAGAGTTTAGCGAATAGTTGATAGAAATCAGGAGACAGGAATCAGTGGAGTTAGTTAGGAATGCGGAATTGACGTTTTAGCGAACTGTAAGTTGTCAGAAAACAGAAATCAAGAATCAGTAGTTAAACGGGACAAGGACCGTCTATGCGTTAAACTGTCATTATCGGGCTTGACCCGATAATCTCTGAAAAGGGATTCCCCGGTCTGCGTCCACCGCGGCGGCCAAGCCGGGGAATGACAGCGTACCGAAAACAGATTCCCGTGTCGGTGCACGGGAATGACATCGGACGCACGCTTCCCAAAAGCTTAGACGTCCGCGATTCCAAGCTCCGCTTAATCCACCTCGATGACTTTTCGGCTGTTCGTTGCGCCTTGGACGACGCGGACCGAGCTTTTGGGCTTCTTAAAAAATTCGGCGAGAACCTTGCAGACAGCTTCGTTCGCCTTGCCTTCGACCGGGGGCGCCTTGACATCCACCTTGTAGGAACCGTCGGGCTGCGGCACGACCCCTTCGCGCTTGCTCCTGGCGTGAACCTTGACCTGGATTTTCATCGATCAGAGAACGACCGGTTCGCGGGTTTCCGAAATTTCCGGCGCCTGTTCCCTTTCCATCGCCGCAAGAAGTTCCGACTGGCTCTTGACCATCGCGCGGATGCGGATAAAGTAATTGGTGCGGAGCTGTTTCAGCTGCTCGATTTCGGACCGGAGAGATTCCGCTTCGCGCTTCGTGTTTTCGACTTCGCGCTGGGCGCGCGTCTTTGCCTCGGCGACAATCAGTTCGCCTTCCTTTTCGGCGTTGCGCTTGATTTCTTCCATCGTGCGCTGCATTGTGACCGCCGCATCCTGAATCGTCTTTTCGATTTGCTTGTAATAATTGACGCGTTCCTCGGCGATTTTCAGGCGCTCCGTCAGTTCGGTCCGCTTGCGTCCGAGTTCTTCGAACGACTTCGCCGCCGTTTCCAAAAAGGCCTTGACCTCTTCGGGGGCGTAACCGCCAAAGCGCTTGGTGTGAAAGGTCTGGTTGCGAATGTCGAGCGGCGTGAGTTCCATAAAGTAAACCTCTGATTGCCCATAATATAGGATTTAAATTTTAGGCGGAATGCGGAATGAGGGAAAAAATCAAATCTTCGCTTGAATTAAAATTTTGCCATCCCTAAAACAAGACAACCGCATTTAACCCGCTACGCCTTTCGATAAAATTGAGTTCAGGGAGAATCATCAGTTGCAGCGCACCGGATTCGCCACCTCGCTTTCGCAATTTATAACGATCGAGCGCCGCTTGGTATTCATCGCGTTTATTGGCATGGCCTTTATGGACAATATACTTGTATGTATTGTACGAAAGAACAGGAATGCCTACGCCAAGAAAAGGGATGGAAGTTAATAGGCTTAAAGTTCCTAAAACATTCCCGGCAACATTCTCGTAAGGATCGTTTGAATTGTACAATATAGCGTACAGTCCAAATCCGACAAGAGCTGCCCCCACACCGGTCAAACTTCCCCCTGCAATCATTCCTATCACATTTGGCCTGGAGTATGCCTGGTAATTTTCTTCCGCAATCAAGTCATAATATATCTTGGCGCTATCCACTTCCGTTGTTTGATGCCCCACCTCGTTGCCAAAACTTAAATTACATGAGATGGCAAAAAAGAATGCTGCTACAATTTTCTTTAGGTTCATTGCTGCTATTTCCCATCCAACATCTTTTCAATTGTTATAATTCCACCATGCTTTGTTTTGACGGTTATACCCATAAAAAAATCATGAAGTTCAATCGAATATTTTATCGATGTCATCCCTAAAATCTGGGCATATAAAGCTGTATCTTGCATACCCGAAATTTAAGTAAATAACGCCAAGACAGGATTCGATTTACCCACGCATATTCGGGAAAACCTACAAATTTAGCAGGCTAAATTTTAGCCCCGATTTCTTCCAGAATATCGTCAAGAACTTTTTTGACACCAGAAGGGATATTTGCCTGAGCGATTTCCTTTCTCCAATTTTCCCATGCGCTTTTCCCTTTATTTGAAACGGGATAACGATATTCTAGAGTCGTGAACTCATACTTAAAAACATTGGCGATGTCCTCTTTCCATTCGTTGATGTTTACAATGATTTTGGGGACAAGAATTCCGTTAATCGCTTTTTTCCCTCCTGCCGAAAACAAATCTCGAAGAGAAGGATTGATGATAAGCCGTTGGCAGAGCCATTTGGCTGCGTTCCTGTAATCGCCGCTGATTATCTCAGGAAATAAAATAATCATTCGGATTTTCAAGAAATGTTTTTTATCGTTTTCCAATTCACTCCAAAATCGAATTCTGGAATTTTCAATTTGCGAGGCGAATCGTACTTCTTGGCAATCTTGCTCGCTGCTGAGGGCGGTTGGCTCTTGCCACCAAAAACTATCGGAACCCTTTCTGCGCTTTTCAAACTGCAGATATTCGCGAAAAGCGGAAAAAGGATTGTCCAATGTTCGAACTTCGTTATACGACTTATGGATTTTTTTGAAAAGGCATTGTTCCGAAGGCATTTCCAAATCAAGCATATAGCGTGGACTATGTGTAATCGCCACATCTCTAACGCAATCTTCAAAAGGCCGATATTTAATTTCAAAAGGATTTTTCTTTGCACAGAAAACATGAATCCGGCTGACATCCTTTTCGGCAGTCGTTTCCATAATGCTGCCTCCCATTACATTCCAGTTTTCATTGGATTGGCTAAGCGTTTTAACTTCAACGCCGAATGATCTCTGCTGGTTTATTTTTGCGATAATATCAGGAAATTTGTGTCCGCCGAGATGTTCGATGTTCCAATCGAGATTCAGGTCGAAGCATGCATTTTTCATCGAATGGCATACATCTATTTCAAACCGTTTCCAAAATTCTCCTTGAAATTTCCGGTAACCATTTGGATTGTCCCGTTGCAATTTTTCTTTTGTCAAAGAAAGCATCTCTTGAAATTGACGGAAATCATCGGAATTATTTTTCGAGTCTAAATTTTTCCCGGTCGAAATCATTCCCATTTTTATTCTCCAAAAAGAGGCGTCCAGATTTCTTCCAAGCGTTTTGCGATGGCATAGCCTAAAAGAGGTGGGACAGCGTTTCCTATGATTTTATAGGCTTCCGAAGAGTTGACTTTTATCGATTCATCCTTAAATACGAATTCATAATCATCCGGGAAAGTCTGTATCCTGGCGCATTCGCGAACGGAAAGCCGTCGCTCTTTGTAACCGGCGAGAAGTTCTTTGTCATGTGTTCCGCCATGTTCCTTGCTTAATCTTCGAAATTCAATATTTCCATGATGCTCGCTTCGAATCGTCGGCGCAATGCCGCCAAGATTTATCTCTGTGCTGCCTTGCATTTTCCCGTAATACTTTGCCTTGGAATAACTGCGCTGGCTGGGATCATTGGAAAAATCGGGTTCATCTAAAAAGGAAAAAGCGTCTTGACAGGTGACGAAGGGTTTTAAATTTTTACCGTGCGTTTTCTCAGGATAGGGATAGTATTTTGAATTGGCTCCATTGGCTTCAATATCCTTGATGATTTTCTCGTCTGCATGTTCGCGGGAAATCCCGACAAAAATGACGCGTTCCCGATTTTGTGGAACACCATATTCCTGGGCTTTTAAAACATTGGCATCAACAACCAGGTAGCCTTTACCGATATGACGAAAATCGTTTTCGATGATATGTTTCGCTTCGCCTAAAGAAATCAACCCTTTGACATTTTCGGCAATGAACATTTTGGGCTTGACGATTTCAATGACTTGTTTCATCCATAGATAAAGAGAGCCGCGAGATTCTTCCCTTTTATGATTTGCGTGGGTTCCGTCATGATTTTTCGCCGAATCGAATCCAAGTCGTTTTCCTGCGACGGAAAAGTCTTGGCATGGAAATCCACCGGTAACAAGGGAAATGTCTTTGGGAAATGTAAACTCCCCGCTTTTCGCTTTTTTCACCAGATCAACGATAGACTCCAAATGATAAATTCCCGCAATCTTTTTCCTTGGTTGGAAAAAATGCGTCCATGCGTTCTTCGCACATTTTAAAATATCGTTTGCAAAAACGGTCTGGAATCGCGTACCTTTTAACAGGTAACGAAATTTATCGACATCGCATTCGATCCAGTCGGGATGCAAATTCAGATTGACGGATTTTTTCAAGACGGAAAAATTCCCTTCAAATCCGAGATCCAATCCGCCGCATCCGGAAAACAGGGATATGACATTTAAAAATTTTGAGTGTCGGGAGGACATCTTTTGCCTGTGTTCAAAAGAACAGTTAAATGAAGCGCGATGTTTTCACTTCTGTTCCTGAACACCGAAAAGGTGTCTGCACGCAGTAAGTTCAAATAGGACACATCCTAAAGGATGCGCCCTATCTGCCCTTGTTCTTGGTGTGTCTGAAAAATGGTCGTTTTTTAGGACTCAAGAACGGGAGCAAAAACGGAAAGTTTTTGAATATTCCCTTGATAAATTCTTTTGGCAATAAAAAAGCGCGGAGCCGAAAGACTTATCAGTCCTAAGGCAACGACCAAGAAGCCCGACACCCGATAAGCACAAACGGTCCACGCTGGATTGCGTGGGCATTCTGCGCATTCTCCGGGTACCAAAAGTTGGTCGTTTTCTAGGACTTGAGAATAGGCAAAAACATAAAACCAAACTGGTCATCTGCCGGATGAGTCATCCCACAGACGATGAAGACAATCTATAAAATTTAGACGGAAACGATTAGCCGCTCCCCAAAAACAGTCTATTCAAACCGCAACGCTTCGATGGGGTCGAGCCTAGAGGCTTTTCTCGCCGGATACCAGCCGAAGAAAACGCCCGTGGCGAAGCATACGCCAAAGCTCGCGATGACGCTCGTCGCGGTGATGCTCATCGGCCAATTCAAAGCCGCCTTGACGATTGTCGTCGAAAGAACGCCCAGAAGGATGCCGAGGATGCCGCCGAGCAGACTGATCATGACCGATTCAAAGAGGAACTGGAGAAGAACGTCGCGACCTTTCGCCCCGATGGCCATCCGCAGCCCGATTTCCCGCGTGCGCTCGGTGACGGAAACATACATGATGTTCATGATGCCGATGCCGCCGACTAGCAGGCTTATCCCGGCAATCGCCGTAAGGACAATCGACAGCAAGTCCGATGTGCTCGTGATCATCTCGATCATTTCTTCCTGGGTGCGGACGCGGAACGGTTCCGTCTCGCCTTTCCACGAGCGACGTTCCTTGAGGATCTGGAGAATCTCCTCGCTCGCCTTTGACGCGTAGCCTTCCCCGATGGAATTGGCGTAGATGGTCCGGATGTCCGTTGTCGCGTTGAAGCGTTTCATCACCGTCTGGTAAGGCGTGAGGATTACCTCGTCCTGGTCCTGCCCGAAATCGCTTGCGCCTTTCGCCTTGAGCGTGCCGATGACCTTGAGCGGGATGTTCTTGTAGCGGAGCGTTTTTCCGATAGGGTCCGTGTCCGGGAAAAGCGTCGAGACGACCGTCTGCCCGATGACGCAAACTTTTGCCATGCGGTCCGTCTTGTCGTCGAACATCACGCCTTTATCGATTTCGTAGTTTCGGATTTTGAGGTAGTCGGCGCTCACGCCCGAAAGCGAGACCGCTTCGTTCCTGTTTCCGACAATCGCCTGCCCGGAAGCGGAGACGACCGGGGAGACTCCGTTGATGTAATGCGCCTTTTTCCGAAGCGCGACAACATCCGCATCTTCGAGCGTTTGCGTGGAAGAGCTCGCATCGAGCTGGACACCGCCTTTCTTGGAAACGTTGGGGCGGATCGTGATGGCGTTTGTCCCCATCGCCGTGATTTTCTGCTTGATGGATTGCTTGGAACCTTCGCCCATAGCGACCATCGTGATGACCGCTGCGACGCCGATGACGATTCCGAGCACGGAAAGAAAGGTCCGCATCCTGTTTCGGAGAAGCGCCCGGAATGCGATTTTGAACAAAGTAAGCGGACTCATGCAGAAGCCTCGTCATCGAAAGTCTCGGGCGGAGGGAGCGCGAGGAACGCTTCGTGCGCATTCTGGATATTTTCGTTTTTCGTGTCGCGCTTGATTTGCCCGTCGCGGAGAAGGATCGTGCGGCTGGAGAACGTCGCGATGTCCGATTCGTGGGTGACGAATACAATCGTCTTTCCGCGGGAATTCAGCTCCTGGAAAATTTCCATGATTTCGTAGCTGGTTCGGGTGTCGAGGTTTCCCGTCGCTTCGTCGGCGAGAATGATGACCGGATCGTTCACAAGGGCCCGCGCAATGGCGACGCGTTGCTGCTGCCCGCCCGAAAGCTGGTTTGGCAGATGGTTCAAACGTCCTTGGAGACCGACCCGTTCAAGCGCCTTGAGCGCGCGTTCCCGGCGTTCTTCCGAGGAAACTTTCGAATTGTACAGAAGGGGAAGTTCGACGTTTTCGATTGCCGAGGTTCGGGCGAGCAGGTTGTAGCTCTGGAAGACAAATCCGAGCTTGCGGCTGCGGATATTCGCCAGCGCATCGGGCTTCATCTTTTCGATGTGTTCGCCGTCGAGAATATATTCGCCGGAAGTGGGCTTGTCCATGCAACCCAAAATGTTCAGCATCGTGCTCTTGCCGGAGCCGCTCGTTCCCATGATGGTGACGAACTCGCCCGGATGCACGTCAAAGCTTACGCCGCGGAGCGCATGGACCGTTTCGTCGCCCATCTTGAATTCGCGTCGCAAGTGGCGGATGGAAAGAATCGGATCGTTCATGGGAACCTTCTTTCCTTAGATGCGCACAGCCCAAAACCGGTTGCGAACTTTTTAAAGCTTCTTTACGACGAGAAGATGACCGGGCGCTTTGTTCGGATCGAGACGCACGAAGTTGTGCGAACCGCGCCAAACGTAGGATTCATCGGTAATCAGATCCTTGACAAAGAAGAACGCATCGTTTTCGAGGCCGAGCTTTCCCATGTCGAGCGCAATCGTCCCTTCCTGGACGTTATGCATATCCATGTTCGCGACGCAAAGGATCACGTCGTCGCCTTTTTTCTTGGAATAGACCATCAGGTTGGAATTGTCCGCATCGTGAAATTCCAGATTGTCGTATTCCTGGAGCGCGGGGTGGTCGAGCTTCGCATTGTTTACGCGCCGCACAAAGTCCCGGATGTTTATGGGCGAATCCCAGTCATGGACCTTGTACTGGTATTTTTCGCTGTCGAGAAGTTCTTCCTTGACAGGCGACGGGATGTTTTCGCAAAGCTCGTAACCGTTGTACATGCCGGTGAGGCTCGAAAGCGTCCCCGCAAGGAAATAACGCTGCCTGAACTGCGCCGGGCCCTGGTTCGCCAGATATTTCGGGAAAATGTCGGGCGTCGTCGGGAAGAGGATGCCGCGCATGTATTCCTTCGCGTTTGTCTGGGTGAGCTCCTTGAAGTATTGCTCGAATTCCCATTTCTGCTCGCGCCAGGCGAAGTAGGTGTAGCTCATGTCAAAGCCTTCCTTCGCGAGGCGGTGCATCATCTTGGGACGGGTGAACGCCTCGGCGAGGAACACAAGTTCCGGGCGAACTTCCTTGATTTCGCGGATGAGCCATTCCCAGAACGGGAAAGGTTTCGTGTGCGGGTTGTCGATGCGGAAAATTTCGATTCCCTTGTCTGCCCAGAAGAGGATGATGTCGCGGATTTCCTTCCAGAGAGCCTTGAAATTCTTGTTGTAGTAATCGAACGGGTAGATGTCCTCGTACTTCTTCGGCGGATTCTCGGCAAACTTGATCGTTCCGTCCGGCTCATGGTAGAACCATTCCGGGTGCTTCTTCGCGTAAGGATGGTCCGGGCTGCAGTTGAGCGCGATGTCGAGCGCGAGCCTCAATCCCTTTGCACGGGCCGCCTTGGCAAAATGTTCGAAATCCTTCATCGTGCCGAGTTCGGGATCGACAGCGAAGTGTCCACCGAACTTGTTCCCAACAGCGTATGGGCAGCCCGGTTCGAGAGGCTTTCCGTTCTTGTCCGTCTTCGCGTGGAGCGCGTTGTTTGCGCCTTTGCGGTTGGTGACGCCTATCGGGTGAATGGGAACCAGATAGACCGTGTCGAATCCCATGTCGGCGATGTAATCGAGGCGAGCTTCGCAATCCTTGAACGTCGCGCTTTTTTTCGGATCCTTGCCCTGGCTTTTCGGCCACATCTCGTACCAGGTTCCCGTGCGGGCATAGACCGGATCGACGCGGAGTTCCATGAGCGGGCTTTCGGTCGGGGTATCCTTCGGATCGAGCGTCCAGGCGATGACCTTGTAATCGTAATAGCCGATGCTGTTTACGGTAAATTCTCCCGCCCACATGTCGTTATCGACGAAATGCATCGGAGCCTTGCGGAAGCGCTTTTCGGAGCGGAGCTTGTAGAGAATCGCGGCGTCGTACTTTTCGTGGCTGTGGCGGAAAATGTCCGCAGTGATTTTCACGGTGTCGCCGGGTTCGCGCTTGATGGCGAAACGGTTCGCATCGACGGAAGGCTGGATATTTTCGATGACCAGATTGTCTTTCTTTTCGGGAAATTCTGCCATAGGAATTCGCCTCGTTAAATTTTGTCGTCGCCCGTTTGGCGGCTTGACGGTTCACGGTAAATGTTAGAAAATTATGGGAGAGATTACCCGTTCAGATGCCGCGGCGGAAGCGAAGCGCTGTTGCGGATATTCTGGTGCTGCCGTTGCGCGATCGTCTCGGCGATTCGAACGACCTGCTCCGAGAGCCACATCCACGTCATGGAATCTTCCCTGTAATCCGCCTCCCCGAACATCTGGATCCGATGGTCTCGACGCAGCCCATCGACCTGTCGCATCGCCTTGCGGTCTCCCGACGGATAGATGGCGTAGGTGGTTCCGCCCGACTGGTTCAAGATGCTGAACGCGGGAACATCGGAAGGTCCGTCCGCGATGTAAATCATGTTCTCGAAAGGAATCCGCCGATTTTTCCGGTCGATTTGGGAGTTGACATCGATTGTGTCGGGAAACTTGTTCGAACCCTTGTTGATTTCAAAGAGGTAGCGCGTCTTGGACGTGTTGTCAAGTGCGCAGGCTATCTGGGAAATTTCGCCGGCTTTCGGCGTCTCGGATGCGGAAAATCCCGGAGTGGCAGGTTCTTCGATAAATTCGCAACCGAAGATTCCATCGAGGTAGGGCGCGACAGCGCTCCCGCGAATCGTTTCCGCAAATCCGGTGCTCACGACATAGTGTTCGAGCCGGATTCCCGCAGCGAGAAATTTCGGGTCGCTTTCCACGAGTTTCCGTATCTTTTGGAAAAATTCCGGAATGCCCGGGTAAAAT
>JBNMGX010000001.1:0-58345 GCA_050872465.1 Hallerella sp. | reverse complement strand
GGATATCTGGGACGGCAAGCTGACCGTGGAAAACGCCGACGAGGAACAGAAGCTTCGCGACGATGCGGAGTCTCGCGGCTACCAGTCGTTCAGCCGTACGCGCCGCTTCAGCTTTAGTTACAGCAAGGATTACAAGGAAGAATCAAGCCCTGTCAAGGAAGTCCTTTCGCAGATTTTCCTGGAGCGTCCGGCGTGGAGCTACAGCTATACGGGGACCGAGTCCCGATCGACGACATCCGCGGATTCCTCCTATTCGTATCACACGATCA
Source organism: Hallerella sp. (assembly GCA_050872465.1). Classification (GTDB taxonomy): domain Bacteria; phylum Fibrobacterota; class Fibrobacteria; order Fibrobacterales; family Fibrobacteraceae; genus Hallerella. Next base: position 58,076 of record JBNMGX010000001.1, on the reverse strand, counting down.
TCGAATACCGCCTCGGAACCTTTAACCGATACAATTCCAAACCTTTCAGCTTCTTGAAAAATTCGTCATGGGCGAAGAGCTTTTCCGATGCGTCGTTTGAACCGTGGCCGCAGACGATAGACCTCACCCTTTTCGACCTGAGCTACATCCGCTATGTGAACCAGGAGCGCGACCCGGACTTTACAGAACCGCAGACGGCAAAGACCGTCACTTACACGGTGGATCTTTCGCACAAGGCAAATCTCCGTTGGAACATTTTCCCATTCCTTTCGACTAGCTACAGCCTGAACATTTCGCGCGATATGTACGGCGGCGGTGACCAGGAAGATTTTGCGAAGGAAAATTTCTGGACATTCAAGAACGGCGGGTTGTTTGCCGCGGACGACATCTTCGACTTTGACCATACGGACCGAAAAGTCTATGTCTCGCCGGACAGCGTTGTCATCATCCCCTACGATACGGTCGCCGTGGTCAATGCGAAAGGCGATACAGCTTTAATCGACATGGACGATCCGAGCACCTACCGAATTCTGTATGACAGCACGGTTTATTACAAGGTCGATAGCGTCGGGCATCGCGAATACGGACGCGCTTACGGTATCCTCAAGAATGAACGCAGTCGCAGCCAGCAGTTCAAGACGACATTCAGCCCGGCGGTGATTCCTTTCCTCCCGATGACTTTCTCGTTTACGTCTTCGTTCCGGCAGCAAAAGACGATTCCTGACGAATATGACTTGTACGATCCGACGATGATCGAGAAGAACTACTGGACGATTTCCCAGACGAACCGCTTCGAGTTTACGCCGTCTTTCCGCATTGTAAATTTCTTGAAGCTTTTTGGCGACAAGAACGCGGCTGCGGGATTCTTCGAAAAGCTCAAGTGGCGCGACGTGAAGGCTGCGTGGACGGTCGATATCTCCACGGTGGGCGAGAACTTCACCCTGTCGCAGCTCTACGAAGAACAGGGCGTGACACCGTTCCAGTATTACCTTTACGGCCTAGGCATCGGAAACGGCTACCGGAACCGCGGAATCTGGAACATCGTTTCGGGCGACATGGGGCTTGACCATCGGAACGACTACACGCGTTTTGCGCAATACCGGAACGGGCATGTCGATACGCTCGTTTACCAGGGAAACTTCACCCATTCGGCAAACCGGACGCTCAACCTCTCGACAGGATTCACGCTTCCTTTCTGGAACATTGGCATTGTAACGGATATGCAGTGGAGGCAGGACTTTAGCCAGTCGCGCGAATATCCGCTCTATACAGATTCGACGATTGTCTGGCCCAAGTGGGGCGTTGGCGTAACCGTACCGAATTTCTCGCAGCGCGTCGGATTTTTGAACTCTTTCCGCAGTGTAAGCACGACGCATCGGGTCGATTACACGCATACGCGGGTTTCGAGACCTTTCCAGAGTGCGGAAGACAGTTGGACGACGACGTGGAATTTCAATCCGCTGATACGCATCAGCTTTCTCACCCAGCAGAATATCCGTATTGAGGACAACACCTACCTTAAGCTGGAATTTACCGATAGGCGTCCCAAGCAGGAAGTCATCTCGCAGACGAACTGGCCGTCAAATGTCGAGGATCTTTCGGATACGACGAAGTATTTCTACACGCCGTGGATGCCGACCGCGCTTTACAAGGATTTCGGTTACAATGTCGGAAACGACTTGACGATTTCCTACCCGCTCAAAACGAAACGCGGATTCCAGTTCTGGAAGTGGTACTTCAAGCTGAAAAACGATATCGATCTGCGCTTCACCGCCGGCTACGAATATACGAAGACGATTCGGGAATCCTACGAGCCTGTTTCCGGCTACAACATGAACGAGAAAAACGAGGCAGCGGGCGATGTCTATCGGTACTGGAACATCGACGGGAAGGATTACACGGTCTATTTCCCGAAGCTCGAAAAAACGGAGCGGACTGTTCCTTCGCGGGTTCACGAATGGTTCATCCGCCCGAGTGCCGGTTACCAGTTCAACAAGATGGCGAGCATGAGCGCCTATATCGAATATCGGCAGATACACGAAAAGCTCGACGACGAAACCGCCCACACGGAACAGATTCTTTCGTTCGAAATTGCGCTTCTCCTGAGATTCAACTAGCAATGAAACGGCAAAATTTATACCTGGATTCCTTTCTGACTTTTTTTAAAATCGGGCTGTTTACGCTCGGCGGCGGCTACGCCATGATTCCGCTGATCGAAGCGGAAATCATCGAAAAGAAACGGTGGATTGCCAAGGAAGATTTTTTGGATCTCTTGGCGATTGCGCAGAGCTGTCCCGGAATCTTTGCGGTGAACATCAGCATTTTCATCGGATACAGGCTGAATCGCGTGAAAGGCGCTGTCGTAACGGCTTTCGGGACCGCGCTCCCGTCGTTTCTCATCATCCTTCTGATTGCGCTTTTCTTTCACCAGTTTGAGGACAATGCGATGGTCGCTGCGATGTTTCGCGGAATTCGTCCGGCGGTCGTCGCCCTGATTGCTGTCCCGACGTTTAACCTGGGAAAGAAGGCGAAGCTCAACCGCTTTACGATTTGGATTCCGATTGTAAGCTCTCTTTTTATCTGGCTTCTGGGCGTCTCGCCTATCTTGATTATTTTGTGTGCAGGAATCGGCGGCTTCTTTTTTGGCAAGTTCGCGCGGAAGGAGAATCGAAAATGATTTTTCTTTCGCTTTTTGTCACGTTCTTTCAAATCGGGCTTTTTGGATTTGGCGGCGGCTACGGGATGCTTTCGCTCATCCAGCGGGAAGTCGTCTTCAATCACCGTTGGATGACTTCCGGCGAGTTTACGGATATTGTCGCCATCAGCCAGATGACTCCCGGCCCGATTGGGATAAATTCTGCAACGTATGCCGGATTTACCGCGTTGCAGAATGCGGGTGCGGGAAAGCTCCTCTGCATCCTCGGAAGCTGTACCGCGACATTTGCGGTCGTACTGCCTTCGCTTATCCTGATGATTCTCATCAGCCGTTACCTGATGAAGTTCAAAGACCATCCGGCTGTCCAGCATGTATTTGAAGGCTTGCGCCCAGCGGTCGTCGGGCTTTTGGCGGCGGCAACGCTGATGCTTTTGACAAAGGAAAATTTCGGTTCGGCGTTTGAAAACCTTCCGGAATTTGCGATTTCTGTCGGACTTTTTGTTCTGACCTTTGTCTGCACTAAATTTTTCAGGGTCGGTCCCATCAAGATGATTCTCGTGTCCGCATTGATTGGGCTTGCTGTTTACGGCTTTTAATTGTCGGAACATCAGGGTAAAAAATCGATAACGCTTTGCCCGGATTTTATGTAGATTCTTGGAATAAAAAAGGAGTTGCACGATGGGCATTCTAGATAAGCTAAAAGGCGAATTCATAGACATTGTTGAATGGATTGAGAATGAGCCCGATGTCCTGGTATGGCGTTTTCCGCGTTACCAGAATGAAATCAAGGACGGGGCGCAGCTCATCGTTCGCAAAGGACAGCTTGCTGTCTTTGTCGCAAACGGGAAGGTGGCGGATGTCTTTTCGCCCGGGATGTATGAACTGAAGACCGAGAACCTGCCGATTCTTTCGACGATTCTCGGCTGGAAATATGGATTTCACAGTCCATTCAAGGCTGAAGTCTATTTCATCAGTACTCGTTGCTTTATTAATTTAAAATGGGGAACGCGCAATCCCGTCATCGTTCGGGATGTTGCGCTTTCCATGGTGCGCATACGGGCTTTTGGCTCTTACGTGATCAAGGTGCAGGAACCGCGGATCCTGATTCGCGAACTTATCGGAACGCAAGGAAAGTTTTCCGTGGAGACGATTTCGGAACAGATTCGGAACCTGGTTGTTTCGAGTTTTGCGGATGTTGTCGGCGAAGCGAAGATTCCTGTGCTGGATTTAGCCGCTCATTATGACGAGCTATCGCAAAGATTGCTAACAAAAATTTCCGATGAGGTTAAGTCTTATGGGTTGATTTGTACGCAAATGAAGGTGGAGAACATATCTCTTCCCGAAGAGACGGAACGTGCGATCGACAAGAGGGCGGCGATGAGTGCTGTCGGGGAATCGGATTTCTCTCGGTTTCAGGCTGCGATGGCTGCGGAAGCCGCTGCGAAAAATTCCGGGGAAGCCTCGGGCGGAATCGGGCTTGGCATCGGAATGGGAATGGCGCAGCAGGTCGCTCGGACGTTTTCCGCTCCGCCTCCGTTGCCGCAAGCGGAAACGCTCTGGTATTATGCGGACGGAAATGATCGCCGAGGTCCTGTCCCGCAGAGCGAACTGAAGCGTCTTATCGAAACCGCTGCCATCGGGCGGAAAACACGGCTCTGGCGAGAGGGGCTTCCCGATTGGAAATTCGCCGGGGAACTTCCCGACTGGAAATCGCTCTTCCCGATGGAACCGCCCCCGCTTCCGAAGGACTGATTCCGATGGCGACCTGTAAATATTGCGGTGCGCCGCTTCTCGAAAACGTTCCGGTGTGCAGCTACTGTCACGCAAAAATCGATGTCGATCTTTCGGCGAAAGGTTTCCAGACGGTCCATGCTCCGGAAAAATTTCGGATATGTCCGGTTTGCAAAAAGGAAATGAATGTTTTAAACATCGGGCAGAAAGGCGATCCGTTTTTCATCGACCGCTGCCCGACATGCCTCGGAATTTTTCTGGATACCGGAGAGCTGGATGCGATTGTCCGCGAAACGGTTCCGTCCGTTCGCCACGTCAACATGGAAAAGTTGAAACAGTTGAAACGCGAAATGCTTGATTACAACAAGACGGTTTCCTATCGGGCGTGCCCGGTTTGCGGAAAGCTGATGAACCGGGAAAATTACGGAAAGTTTTCAGGCGTTATCGTCGATCGTTGCCGAGAACATGGCGTCTATCTGGATGCCGGGGAATTGCAGCTGATTCAGCGTTGGGTGGCTGCGGGCGGGAATCTGCAGACGCTTCCGGAGCCCTGTATTGCGAAACGTGCGGATGCATTCCGTCGGTCGGAACCTGAAGCGGATGTTTTCAAGAGGCGCTCAGCAAGATCCGTCGATTGGCTTCTCCAGAAACTGGTGGATTTGATATTCTAGATTTACGCCGCCATGAAAAATTTGGAAGATTATATTGTGAGCGTCCTGGACTTTCCGAAGCCGGGGATTGTCTTTCGCGACATCACCGGAATCCTGGATTCGCCCGAAGGGCTTCATCTCGCTTTTGAACGTCTCTACAAGGCGCTTGAAAACATCGAATTCGATGTCGTCGCCGGGCTTGAAGCGAGGGGCTTTCTGTTCGGGGTGAGCCTCGCCGAGCATTTTCACAAGAGCTTTGTACCGATCCGGAAAAAGGGGAAGCTCCCGCGGGAAACGGTTTCTGCGACGTATGAACTGGAATACGGCAACGCGACCATCGAAATGCACCGCGACGCGATAAGGCCCGGGCAGAAAGTGGTCCTCTTTGACGATCTGCTAGCGACCGGCGGGACGATGAATGCCGCAGCCTCCCTCGTGGAAACCGTCGGCGGAACCGTTGCGAAAACGCTCTTTATCGTGGAACTCTTTGATTTGGGCGGCAGACAGAAACTGTCAAAATACGATGTGACGTCCCTTGTCAAGCTTCCCGGACATTGAGAATTTTTATTCGACGGAGAAACCATGTTGGAAAAACTCTTTAAAATCACCGAGAACCGTTCTAGCGTTCGAACCGAAATCCTGGCGGGTCTCACCACGTTCATGACGATGGCGTATATCCTTGCGGTAAACCCCAGCATCCTTTCCGCTTCGGGAATGCCCAAGGGCGGAGTCTTTATCGCGACGGCTCTCGCGGCGGCTCTTGGCTCGACCCTGATGGCGCTTTTTTCGAACTATCCTTTTGTCCTCGCTCCGGGTCTCGGACTGAACGCGTTTTTCTCTTACACGGTCGTCATCACGATGGGATACAGCTGGCAATTTGCCCTGCTCGCCGTCTTTGTCGAAGGCATCGTCTTTCTCGCGCTTTCGCTCACGTCTGTCCGGGAAAGCCTTTTTAATGCGATTCCGCTTTCGCTCAAGTCCGCCGTGGCGGTGGGCATCGGGCTTTTCATCACGTTCATCGCGTTTCAGGGGGCAAAGATTGTCGTCAATTCCGATGCGACGCTCGTAACGGTCATCAACTTCCACCGGGCGGATTTTCACACGACGGGAATCTGGGCGCTTCTCGCGATCATCGGCACGATTGTCACGGGCTTCCTCGTTTCGAAAAAAATTCGGGCGGGAATTTTGCTCGGCATGTTCATCACGTGGTTTCTAGGCGTTCTCGCGGAACTTGTAGGAATCTACGTGCCGGATGCTTCCAAAGGATTTTTCTCCGTGGTCCCGCATTTTGGAAACTACTTCAGCGATTTGGGCAAGACTTTTTCGGAATTCGGGTCGATAGCCTTTGCCATTTTCCATCCGTCGTCTTGGACGCATTCGGTAAACGGCGCCGTGGATTTTTCGGGCTGGACCCTCGTCAAATCCTTGGACTTCTTTGTCGTGATGTTCGCCTTTTTCTTTGTCGATTTGTTTGATACGCTCGGAACGCTCATCGGCGTTTCGCTCAAGGGTGGCTTCCTGGATGCGAACGGAAAGCTTCCGCGAATTTCGGGCGCCCTCTATGCGGATTCCATCGCAACTTCGGTTGGAGCCGTCCTCGGAACTTCGACCACGACGACTTTTGTCGAAAGCGCAGCGGGCGTCGCCGCCGGAGGAAAGACCGGGTTTACGTCTATCTTCGCCGCGTTCCTTTTCATCGTATCGATTGTTTTCGCTCCGGTATTCTTGGCGATTCCCGGGTTTGCGACGGCTCCGGCCTTGGTCATCGTTGGCTTTTACATGATAAGCTCTGTATCGAAAATCGAATTCAAGGATTATTCCAAGGCGATTCCCGCGTTCCTGTGCATCGTCGCGATGCCTCTGACCTATTCGATTTCGGACGGAATTATGTTCGGCGTGATTTCTTATACGGTGCTGAACTTTGTCCTCGGAAAACGGAAAGACATCCACTGGATTATGTATATCCTGACCGTGCTCTTCGTGCTGAAATACGCGTTGATGTAGTGAATCGTTTTTTGGAAAAGGACCGTCTTGCTGGCGGTCTTTTTTTTGTACGCAATGCTTTGAAAAATCATTCCGGCTTGTTATATTTCGATTCTCATAAAGAGGTTTTTAAATTAATGCATTTACGCATCTTTTTCCTGCTTCTTCTCGTGTCCCTGGGGAACGCTCTTGCTTTGCAGTTCCCCCATTCGGAATGGAACCTCGCCACCTATCACGGAGCCTACGCGATATTCGGCGAGGGCTTTGTCTCCGTGACGGACGGAGGCTCCGACTATTGGCATGTGCAGCTGACTAGGAGCGGCATCGAGCTGCGTGCCGGGAAAACTTACGAAGTACGGTTCTTCCTGCAGGGCGTAAGCGCGAGGCGTTATGTGGAGGTCCGCATCGGCAGGGACGGTTTTCCGTATGACGCGTTTGCCGAGTTCGGCGAGGTCGTGGCGACCGCGAACGGAAGGACGGTAACGAGAACTTTCACGATGCAGTCGGGAAGCGTAAGCAACGCCCGGTTCGAGTTCAATCTGGGCAAGGCTACGGGAACGGTATATGTCGCCGACATCAGCCTGGACTGCCTCGATTGCGGCGATGATGTCGGAGCCGGCGATTTGCCGGTGTTTCCCGGGGAAAACCTGGACTATGCGGTCGTAGCCGATACGGTCGATTTCCGGGACGGCTCCATGTCCTTGGGGAGCGTGTTCGGGACAAGGCTTGAACTGGGGGCGGACTCCAAAGTCTTCGGCAATGTCGATGTCGCGGCGGCGTGCTTCCTTCGGGAACGCACAAAAATTGATGGCGGCTTGCGCTACGGGCGTCCGTGCGCGGAGCAGAACGGCGTGTCCGTGAAGACGAAAAGCGCCGCCAAACTATCGAAACCTGCATTCGGCGTCCCGAATATCGTTCCCGGGATTTCCCCGGTCTCGGTCGGATTGGAACAGTCCGCCGAGCTTCCTCCCGGGAGTTACGGGACTTTCTATGCCGCGGCGAAGTCCAGAATCCGTTTTTCTTCGGGAGCCTACGCATTCCAGTACTTTTACACGGAACCCGATGCTGAAATAATTTTTGACTTGTCCGCTGGGCCGGTTACGGTCGGCGTGTCCGGAAGCGTTCGCTTTGGCGACAGGAACCGTTTCTCCGTTACCGGTGGAAACCCGAGCGAAATCTTGTGGAACATTTCCGGGGAAAGGGTCGATATGGGGACCGACGGACTTTATTTCGGAAAATTTGTCGCTCCGAATGCCGATGTGCGCATACCCTCCCGTTCGCATCTCGTCGGTGGCGTCTATGCGAGAAAGTTCACGATCGAGCCGCAATCGACCGTGTCCGGGGAACCTCGCGCCAGGGAAATTTCTCACAGCGAAGAACACTTCGGGCCGTTTTTCGAACCAGGAAGGTTTCGCTACCGTTCCCAGGTTTCGCCTTCCGCGTCCAAGATAGAGATGTTCGTCTATGCGGACAGCCTCCAGGTCACGGTGAACGGAGGCCCTTCAAGGGTTGTCGAACTTTCGTCTTCGGAAGTTCCGGTCGATGTGTCGCTCAGGCGGAACCCGGTGGCGGGGTTCCCTTCCGAAGCGTTCCGCAGCAGCTATCGGTTTGACTTTCTGAAAAATGCGAATTACCGCATCTACTGGAATCCGCAGACGCTGTGCAGGCAGGGTTGCGACGGGATGACGGCGGCGACGGCCGTCGGCGATTTTGAAAAGGCTCTCGAAACGGCAAGAACGACCGGTCGGGAAATCAACATGGCCGGCGGGGTTTGGAACGCCTTGGAAAGTTTCCCGGACAGCACCGTCCCCTGGAAAGTGGGATTCGAACTTGTCGGCAACACGGAAAATTTGGGGGACCTGTCTTCCGAAAACGACCTGCCCCTGATCGATCTGGGGAATGCCGCCCACGTCGAGATAGAGGGGCGCTCTCCGCGCAGCCTGACCGGTTTCCGCATCGCGAACGGATACAATGCCGGTGACGGCGGCGCAATTTATTCGAACAGCCAGAAGCTCGGGCTTAAAAATCTTCTGGTTTCTTCGTCGAAATCTGGAGGTGCTGGCGGTGCGGTCTTTGCTTCCGATACGATAAATTTGGAGAATGTCTATATTGGTAAAAATAAAGCCATTAAGTTTGGTGGGGCGATGTATGGAGATTACATGGATGTGTATAATGCTGTATTTGAAAAAAATCAAGCGAATGAAGATGGGGGAGCGGTTTTTGTACGTTCAAACTTTGTGGCAAAAAATGTCATATTTAGCCAAAATAAAACTTCAAAATTTGGTGGAGCTTTGAAATCGAATGATTATGTTCGAATAGCGAATGCTACTTTTTTTGGCAATCAGGCGCAAGGCTTTTCTGCGATAAACAGTCGCTATGGCGTTGTGTATAATTCAATTGTTTGGAAAAACGAAACCTCTTCTTGCTACGAAAAGAACTGTTTTAGGGAAATGTCCCCATCTTTGCAAATACATCATAGTATTACACAGACCTCTTTTGAGGGAGAGAAAAATTTAGTAGAAGATCCGCTCTTTTTAGATGAATCAAATCCTGCAGGAGATAATTATTTCTTTTCATGTGGAGCAGGGTTCACTTTGCAAAAAAATTCTCCGGCTATTGCCCGTGGATATAAAGATGATTTTGCGCCAAGCAAAGATATTTTAAATGAGGAGCGAAAAGAGCCTCTTGATTTAGGTGCATATATGTGGTATGAAATTGACGAGGAATTTGAATATGGATTGTTTTATTATGAAAAATTTAAAAAAACAGCAATAGCTAGGCCTGTTTTTGAGGCTTTGCCGAACGAGGAGTTTATTGATTATGTGGCTCATGGAAAATATGGTCGAGTGATTAGAAAATTAGTCAAAAAGCATAAAAAAACAAAAATAGAAAAAGCGGTTGTTCGTTTTACGTTGCTTGACAAAAATGCGAAACCCTATGAAGGAATTCCTAGTGTTGAAGTTGATTTTTTCCGTAGTGGTGAAGAAAATGGAAAATATGTTTTTCAGACAATTACAAAAAATTCAAGTAGAGCTGACTATACAGCGAAAAAAAATGGTCGACTTATTATTTTTTCTTCTGATATTAAAAATATAGGAGTTCACGGCGATGTAATCGTTTTGCCTGTTTTAGATTCGTCCGATTTGTTTGAATACAAGGTGGTAAAATGGTAGATAAATTTTATGTTGTAATATTCTCAAGTATTGTTTTTTGTTCTTGCACCTATGATCCGACAATTCCACGTCGTAGTGGGAATCTTCCTACGCAGTTTTTGCCGGCAACTGGTATTTATCAGTGGGAGGCCGATATAAATTTTCGTCCGAGCGATAATCATCCTTGGGGATTTGATCGACACGTGAATCCTAAAAATGATGCTGATAAACGTGTCCATATTTCGGTGTCTTCTGGAGAAAAAGGTTTTGTTAACATCCATAGAAATTTTGATATAGATGCTGGCTATTCTTATTACATTTGTGAAAATGGTGATGTGGCGCAGAATATATGGAACATAGATGATTCTCATCTAGAAGATGTATATGAGATGGATATTGAATATGTGATTTCTTCGGCTTCTGCTAATGAGATACGAACTGTTGGATTGTGTAGAGAATATGGGGGAAATCAAAAACTTGTTAAATCTTTAGATGTTCATACCTATGCTAAGAAAAATTTTGATGTGACTGTATTGCAGGTTGGTTATGACGACTTCGTTGAAGAAACGAAATATCTAAATCAAGGCAAAAATTTTTGGAATGTTGATTTTGCTAAAGCTTTGAATCAAGCGGTAATAAATGTCCGTTACCGATATGAAAAAATCCGATTATCAGACAACGTTTCAGATTCGGAAAAAAGTGATTATTATGCTGAAATAGATGGGTCGTTTTTGTCGGTAAAAGCGGAACACGATGAAAGTTCATGTTATCAAGAAATTGATGATGATCTCGATGTGTTGGAAAGTAAACTTGTTAATGCTTTTTTAGAAAACGATTTTTCAAAGATTGATAAAAGAGTTATTGTTGGGTTAGGCATACCAACTAGAAAATTTTGGACTTTTAAGAAAAATTTAGATGGTGGAATAGAACCTTGTGTCGAGAATATTTTAGATAGTGAACAACCTCAGCCAAATGTCATATATGATTTGGGGATGATCTATTCAATGGATAGAAATTGCGAAATTACGGAATGTAAATTGAGATGGCATTTTGGAACTAATTGGGATGTAAGCTTTGATAATGGAATGTCTTGGAAAAATTATGATAATTTGAATATTCGTGAGGATATTATAGATCCAGCGTGTAATGTGTTAATGGAAGAAAAACGGCAATTATCTTATTCAAAAGGTAGTTCAAATCAATATTTGAAATCACATTTCCCTTCTAGTGCAAGAGCGGAAACAAAGTATATCCGTCAAAATGGAGAGTATGTAGGGGCGGTATCATATAATCCTTATACAGAAAATGATTATCGATTTGTTTTGCATGAATTAGTACATCTTCTAGGATTAGTCGATGTTGAAGATCTTGATGGTCTGGGATTCAGTGATTTAAAATCATCAGAAGGGAATTTAATGTTTAAATCTGAGCAAAGTGGCGTGAAATTAAGAAATCGCCCAATGCAAAGCAAGAATGGAGATTCTTACGAAAACCAATGGGATTGTCTGCATCGTCTGTCGGAAGAGAGCTGCGCGGATCCTGAAATGTGGAGGATTGACCGATGAGAATTTTTACCTGCTTCGCCGTTCTTTTTCTAGTATTGAGCGAAGTCTTTGCGTTGGAGTACCATGTCGTATTCGATGCGAAGGGGCGGCTTATCGGAAAAACAGAGGGCTCGGCAAAGATCGGTTACGAGAATTTCGGGAAAGGCGCCTATTTTGTACTCCGTAAAGGTACTGCGGATAAAAAATCGCCGGAATATAAACGCTCCGTTCCCGCCTTAGAATCTGGTCGGACAAGGTGGTATGAGGCGGAAAAAAATGAACATGTCAAGATTTGCCCGTCCAATTCGTCGAGCGGAGGAGTTTGGCTTGCCAAGATTCAAGCCGAGGTGGATGCTTCAAACTGTCTCGGTGTCTTTACGGGTCAATTTGTCCGGAGTCTTTTCGCCCTGTATGTTCCGGACACTTTGAAAATGGAATCTGCGGATACGAGCTGGATTCTTGTCGGACAAAAGATTGTCCCTCTTTCGAAAGGGACGCACCGTTTTTTCGAGGGGAAAGAAGCTCCGCTTCGAAAGATGCAAAATCCGGAATCGGGATATCGAGATATAAATTTCTCTTATGATTTGATTGTCGATGCTATGGAGTTTCGTGTGGGCGATGCGGAATGGTTGATTGGTTCGGCTGAAACAGACTCTTTGATAGGAAAGGACTTGGATTTCATTGATGAACGGAAACTTTTTAACCGAAGTTCCTTGCCCATGGAAACATCGGAAATATATCGCCTGGCAAACGCCCGCAGCGCACGTGACGGCCTAGATTCCGTGTACAGGCTTTTACCAAAGGATGTGTGGGAAAAAAGCGGGCTTCCCTTTTTGGACATTTCCGAACGGAGAAATTTAGTCCTTGTACTTGACACTTCTGCGAATGGCTACCGGGCGCCTTTTTTTGAAGAATGGGCCGCTCTGCAACGCGCGGGAGGTTCGGGAGATTTCTTCTGGGGTAACGATTATTCTCTGTCTGGAGAAGCTGTCAAATACGAACAGTTGTTTAAGGATACAGCCTCTGCCTTTTGCCGCCCGTCGGGCCAAAAGGCGCCGAATCCGTATGGTTTGTACGATGTCTATGGAAACGCTTTGGAATATGTCTTGAAACATTCCTCCTCGGGGCGTTATTACCACATGATCGAATGCCAGACGGATTTGAAATATGACCGCAGCCCGGTGTGTTCTCTGTTCTTTGACATGGTCGGCTACAGGGCGAGCAAAAGGAGAAAAATCTGCATCGGGGAGTTTGACGCAGAGGGAAATGTCGTCGAGACATGCACGCCCTATATGAAGCGGACATATGTCAAAGGCTTCCGCCTTGTGCGAAAGCTGCGGTGATTTTGGCTCAAATGCGCAGAGATTTGTAAAGAAGTATTTCCGAAAATTCGGCGATTACGCTATATCGGAAAGTTTACTTGCTGATACGAATAAGTCGGAACAGAACGATTTAAAACCTGCGGTATTGACAAAGTAATTTGTCGGATTTCTTTTTAAAGAAGACAAGATGTCTTCGCGTTGTTTTTTCAGTTTTGGAGAATTGTCGTGAAAAATAAGATTGGTATAAGCTCCATCTAGAAATGTGATGTAGTGAATATGCGGATTACTTTCACTATAGCGAATGAAATTCGCAATTTCCACGATTTGCTTATTTTGACCGCCTCCGCCCTCTTTCATGGATTTTAATTCCATGATGAAATAGTCGTTTTCGTGCTTAAATACGATGTCAGGTAATTTGTCTTGCTCTGTCTCCCGTGATTTCATTTCCACATGCTTATTAACCAAAAAATTTTTAAATAGATTTTTTCCCCCTTTATCAGGGAGAAAATAAAAATCCATATTTGGCTTGGTACATTGCGAAAATGGTTCAACATGATATTGGCGCAAAATTTCTGAAACTTTTAAAATCCCTGATTTTGAGTTTCGTTTGTGGGAATAGTTATCGGACATGACTTGTAAAATAGAATTGCTATATCCATGGGAAAGATATATCGGATGTCGTTCTTTGCAAAACTTTTTGAGCATTTCGTATATGAATTCTCTTTTTTTTATGAGAGTAAAACTGCAAAAAAGAGAGTAGCTTAGGTTGTAAACCATAAAGAATTGCGCAAAGGCGGTATAGTTAATGCTTTCAACATTTGACATAATGTGCACAACTTGATTCACGATATTTTGAATTTCTTCCGAGTCTTTTTGTTTTCCCATTTTGTCTAAGACATTGAATGCTGAAATTAACTCCAGGAGTTTTTCGTTGTTGGTTGTTAAGTCGTTGAATTCATTGTTTGTTTCTGGAATGACAAGAACACCTTTTTGGTAATAGGGGTCGATTAGAGGCTCTTTATTGTCTTTTGAAATTTCAAAATAATGTAAGTTGTTCATTCTTTTCTCCTGATGAAACTTGTTTGTATGCCAATTCAATGATTGCTCGGCAAGTTTTGAAATCCAACCTTCTTCGTCTTCTTCCATCTTTCATATTGCCTTTAAATGGACTGAAAATAACATCTGATGTTTTTTCTCGTAATTCTTGGAGAATACGGTTACATTCTTGAACAAATGCGAGCCTTTTTTCAGAAGGGATTTCGATATGGATTAGCGTTAGCAAACGAGAAGAAATTTTTATTCGCCGATTCCAGTCATAGTCAATGTCGTTCTTGAAATTAAAGGAAATCATTTTATCGGAGGATGTTGAATCAATGCAGCGAACTGCTAACCAGCCATCTAAAGAGTTAAACTGAATTTTGATGTCGTTTTGAGGTTCTAGCCGAAAACGTTCAAGATTTCCTAGTGAATCAATCAATTGTTCGTTTTTATAGACTGGAATTTTTGAGAAATCCTTTGATTGTGAGTCAAAACATACAACTGCTACGGGAACATCCGTGTCTGTAAAAGGGTTTTCTTCCAGAATGGTTATGGATTGTAGCTTGTCTTTTTGGGCATAACTGGAATTGATGAATGTTTCGGGAACTATGGCAACGACATACTGGGCGGCTTCCAGCATTTTATCCAATGCAAGTAGATAGAGGTCGTCATACCGAGTTGATTGAAAATATTTCTTTAATTTCTTGTCGATTTTTTTGCGCGCTGCAGAGTAATTGGATATATATGGAGGATTGGTGACGATGATGGAATTTTTTTGAGGTGGAATATTTAACAGAGAATCGTTACAGGGATAGCCTAAAGATTTGTCAATGTCTAAACCGATGTATTTCTTGAATGAAAATTTCCGTTCTTGCAAAGCCTTGAAAATGCAGCCGCTGCCGGCAAAAGGATCATAGGCTATAGAAGCTTTTGTCGTTTTGATAAAATCTGAAACTTGACGTTTTAACCAAAAATCGTTTTCGGTAAAAAATTGGCCTAAAATCTTTTTGTTCATTCGTTACCGTTCAAAAGGTGAATTTGTGAAATTCTTCTTTTTGAGACGGAATAACGAAACAGTAGGGCAAACGCTAAAACAACAATATCATGCTGGTATTATTGCTTTGATTCCTTGAATTTAGCGATTGCTCTTTTGCTAGTTGAAAACTGTCGAGATTTTCGGTCGCAAAAAGGGCGAATCCCTTTTTAAGAATTTAGCTCTCGGCTTTTCGATAAAAGACAAAGGGGTCGTGAATCGAATGCGCTTAGTGCGACCGAGGCTCTCGACTGCCTACTAGCAGATAAGCACAAACGACTCACGCCCCAAAAAGGCCATTTTGCTTTTGCAATGATCTTGCGAACTCAAAATGATGTCTTAAATTGAATTTTAAGACAGACGTGAGCGTTTACTTTATTCGTTGCTAGTTGAAAATTGTCGAGATTTTCGGTCGAACGAACAAGAGTAAAGACTCTTAAAATGTGTAACAAATATAAATAAAACAAAAAATTTGCCAAGAATTTCCCCTCAGATATAATACATATATCCCGAGGATTTTTTGGAAATGAGCTGGTCCAAGGTGATGCTCTTTAGGACTGCGGAAAGCGTTTCGTCGATTTTGTCGTAAAGCCCGATGCGCAGGGCCTTTCGGAACGGAGTTTCTTCTGCGGTCGGGAGCGGAGGCTCGACGATTTTTAGGTCGCCTTCCAGGGCTTCCAGGACGCTGTCGAGGTGGATATCGGATGGCGGCTTGGCGAGGACGAATCCGCCGCCCGAGCCCTTGATGGACCGGATGAATCCCGTGCGCTTGAGGACAACAGCGATTTGCCCGAGGTAAGTCGAAGAAATCTGCTGCCTCTCGGAAATTTCGGAAAGGGTCGTGTGCGCACTCGGCCCTTGCTCTGCGATATCGATCAGAAATCGGATGCCGTAGCGTCCCTTGGTGGAAATCTTCATCCGATGAAAACTCCCTGCACGCCGCGGTAAATGGTCGCAAGGTCTTCGAGCGATACCGCCTTGAGAGTGGATTCGAGCGTGCCGCTCACTTTGTCCCAGACCGCTTTGGATTCGCAGCGTTCCTTGCGCGGGCATTCGCCGCCGCTTTGGCAGGGAACGGACCGGAGCGACGTCTCCATCTCGCTCAGAATGTCGAAGGCGGAAATATCCCCAGGCTTTCGGGCAAGCCTGTATCCGCCTTGCACGCCGCGGCTTCCGACGATGAAGCCCGCTTTCTTGAGCGGAATGAAAAGCTGCTCCAGGTATCCTTCCGAAAGCTTTGTCTCTTCGGCAATCGAATGGATGCTGCGAGGGTTTTCCGAATCTCCCGAGGCGAGGCTCAGGAGCGCTTCAAGGGCGTATTGTCCGCGGGTGGAAATTTTCATCTGCTGACGTCGATGGCTTTTAATCCCGGGCGGGAATTGGCAAACAGGATTCCCAGCGAGATGCCGAACCCGTGTTCGGTCTCTTTCGCAAACGTCCACTGGTAGGATCCCTTGATGCGGAAGGAAAGGAACGATTCGCGGAAAAAGTAAAGTCCGGCGTTGGCTTCTACGGTCGGGCCGAACCGGTCTCCGAACGTGTCGAGAATGTCGTCTTCGGGAAGCGCGCTCACGCCAGCCATGCCGCCGACAAAAGGCGTGACGCTTGCCGGGAGGAGCATCTGCTGCAGACCGAGCTTCACGTTAAATCCGTTGCCCGGGAACGAGTAGCCGATGTCGCTTGTGAGGCTTGTATAGGGGAGAAGCTGGATGTTCGAAATGAAGTTTACTTCGCCGAATGCCGAGCGTTCATCGCTCCAGGAGTCGTTTACGGGCTTGAAAGCGCCGAGTTCAAGTCCGAAGCTCGAAAACGGGTTATAGACAGAGCGTCCTTCGCCTGCGAAAGCCATGATGGCTAGAGAACCGATAAAAAGAATCCATTTTTTCATGTTGAATCTCCAATCGCAGAACATTCTGCAATGTAGCAAATTAACAAATGTGAAAAGCGTTTTACTAGGAATTGCAAGACATTCGGATAACGCGCTGAAAATCCTACCTGGGCGGAATGTTTTCTATATTAAGCGGAAATCAAAACTTAACAGAAGGATATCTATGTCTAAAATTCTGCGCATTTTCGCTCTTTCCGCTCTGGCGATGGCTTTTGTGGCTTGCGCTAGCGGCGGTAAAAAAGTCACCCGCATCGAATCGGATTCCGTGGTCGATCTTTCCGGAAAGTGGAACGATACGGATTCCCGCCTTGTCGCGGAAGAGATGATCCAGGATTGCATCGCGCGCCCCTGGTATGGCAAGCTTCTCCAGAACAAGAACGGCGAACTTCCGACGGTAGTCATCGGCAGCGTCCGCAACAAGAGCCACGAACACATCAACGTGGAAACCTTTATCAAGGACATGGAGCGCGCCCTCATCAACTCGGGCAAGGTCGATTTCGTCGCGAACGCCGAAGAACGCGGTGAACTCCGCGCGGAACTCGCGAGCCAGTCCGGAAATGCGACCGAGGAAACCCGCAAGGAAGCCGGCCAGGAAATCGGCGCGGACCTGATGCTCACGGGAAGCCTGAATTCGATCGTTGACCAGGAAGGCGGCGAACAGGTTGTCTTCTACCAGATTGACTTGCAGCTCGTCGATATCCAGACGCACAAGACCGTCTGGATCGGAGACAAGAAAATCAAGAAGTATATGAGCAAAAGCTCTGTCAAGATGTAATCGGGATTCGCCATGAAGAAAATCCGCTTTTCTCTGCTAGTTCTTTGTCTGTTCCTTTTTGCCTCCTGTGCCAACAAGTCGATGACCCGGTACGAGGAACTTTCGAAACCGATGGCGAAGGGCGGATTTTCCGCTGCGATTGATGCCGTTCAGAAGAATCAGGAAAAACTTTACGGTTCCAATTCGGTATTTCTTTACCACTTTGACTTGGCGACTCTTTATCACTATGACGGCAATTACCGGAAGAGCGCCGACGAGTTCGAAAAGGCGAAGCAGATTTACGACGACCTCTATACAAAGTCCGTGACCAACGAGGCCGCTTCGGTTTTGACGAATGACAATGTCCGTCCGTATCGGGCGAGACCTTTTGAAATCCTTTCCCTTTATGAAATGAACATCATCAACTATCTTGCGATGGGGGATGTCGATGGGGCGCTTGTCGAGGCTCGGGCTTCGGATATCGCCTTGCAACAGCTGTACCAGAAAAGCGACAAGAAGACGAACGATGCCGGATACTTGCGGTATCTGATCGCTCTGGTTTACGAGATGGGCGGCGAGACGGACAATGCCGCGATTTCTTACTACAAGACTGTCCAGGCCTATTCCGAGGAGCCGACGAAGCTCCCCGCCGAAGCGCAGGCGTTTATCGTGGACCGTCTTGAAAAGAGCGGTCGAGCGAATGATATTTCTGCTTTGAAATTTCCAAACGCAAATGTCTCGGAAACCGTCCCGATGTATGTCGATAACGCAAACGGCGAAATCGTCGTCATCGGCTATGCGGGCCACAGTGCAATTCTCGGGGAATGGATGCTTTCGGGAACCTACGTACGCGGCGGTATTTTGAACGTAATGGGAAAGAATCCGCAGTCGGGAAAAGTGGAAAGCCTGACGATTCCGTTCCCGGCGACCGCAGTCGGAAGCCACGGAGGAACGACTTTTTCTGTCACTATCGCTATCCCGGAACGCAAGGATGTTCCGTATCAAGTAGAAAATTTTGCCATTTTGCTGGATGGAAAGCCCTTGGGCTACCAGCCGGAAGTTTTTCTGGACAATACGAAGAATCTGGTCAAGAATCTGGAAGACGAGCGCGCGGTGACGCTCGGACGGACCGCTGTTCGCGTTCTTACCCGGACGATTGCCGCGCAGACCGCCAAAAAGCAGATGGAAACGAACAATGTCCTGCTGAATCTCGTGACGAGCATCGGCACGGACGTCGCTGCCGCCCAGCTGGAACAGGCCGATCTGCGGGTTGCGCTTTTCCTTCCGCACGAGGTCCGCATGGCGCGCGTCCCGGCGACACCGGGAACGCACAAAGTAACTGTTCTGGCGACAAACCGGAACGGTGGTGCTGTCAAGCGTTACGAGTTTACGGCGAATGTCAAGCCCGGCAAAAAGGCTTTGGTTATCGTTCCTGCAATCCGATAGTTTATGCGGGCGGAAGAAATCAAGGCTCGGTTTGATGCCATCGCGAAATCCTATGATGAAAACCGGAAAAAGTTCATTCCGTGCTTTGACGACTATTACCTGACGACGGTGCGCTTTCTTTCTTCTTCGATTCCCTCGCCCAAAACGATTTTGGATTTGGGGGCGGGAACGGGGCTGCTATCGAAGTTTCTGTATGACGAATTTCCGAGTGCGAAGTTTTCGCTTGTCGATGTTTCCGAGAAGATGTTCGAAGTCGCAAGGGAACGCTTTGAAGGGCTTCCGAATTTTGAATTTTCCTCTCTGGACTATACCCGAAATTTGCCGAATCGAAAATTTGATCTGATAGCCTCCGCCCTCTCGATTCACCATCTGGAAAATTGCGACAAGAGAACGCTTTATCGAAACATCTTCGATCACCTTGAACCCGGCGGAACATTGGTGAACATCGACCAGTTCAACGCGGATACCGCGGAGATGAATGCCCTTTACGAATCTTACTGGGTAAAATCTATTCGGGAGAGCGGTCTTTCCGAACAGGAATATGAACGCTGGCAGTTGCGAAAGGTCTTGGACAGGGAAAATACGGTCGAAGAGACAAAGATGTTGCTCTCGGATGCGGGGTTTCGAATTGTGGAGTGTACATATAAGTTCATGAAGTTCGCCGTTGTCGTCGCGCGAAAGTGAATTTGCCGGAAAACGGTTTGCGCTTGTGGAGACGTTGATGTCTCGAAGCTCGCTGATTTGGAACGAGCCAAGAAAACACATGAATACAGGCTGGACATGCCGAACCATCCGAACTGGTTTGATGCTTCGTTCATGCCTTTTCTTTGTTCCCATCGTGAACTGGGGAAAGTATCGAAACGAAAACGGGCACTTGATGATGCCCGTCAGCGTTCGGATGAACCATGCGATTGCGGACGGATATCTCGTTAGCAAGGTTTTCGCTTTGCTTGAAGAAGAAATTCGCCGCTTGAGCTAATCCGCTAGATGTTCCGCAAGACCTCTTGGGAAGTCTGGGGTGCGAGTTCCGTATCCATGACGAAATGCCGGACCTCGTTCGGGTTGATGCGCGCATATTCGGAAAGCGCTTGCCCGATGCCCGTGCGGATGTAGTAGTTGTCGTCCTTGGCGCAGTGCAGACAGCAGGACTTGAGAAGGTCCCAGTCCGTATGGTCGCGGTACTGTAGCTGGAAAAGGATGACGCTGCGGCGGACCCAGATGTTCGGGTCGCGGATCCAAGTGGCGATTTTGTGACGGATGGGCGGAATTCTCCAAGCGAGATCGCCCAGGACGCTTGTCGCAATCGTATCGACCGTGTCTTTCCACGGGCGGGTCTTGATGAGCGTTTTTAGGAAGCTGAGGTGCTGCCCGCCGAGAAGGGCCTTGTGTTTGAACAGGTAGTCGCATGCCGCATACTGGACTTCGCGGTAAGGCTGAGCCCACATATCGGAAACCCTTGCGGCGAGTTCGTCTCCGCTTTTGGGCGGGAACTTGTCGAATATCGGGTAGGTGGCTTCGCGACGCTTGATGACGCTTACCCCGAGAAAGTCAAAGGAATCGCGCATACTTTTGGACATCGTACGCGCTTCTTCTTCGTTTGAGCGAGCTCGGAGCGTTAAAAGAATTTCTTGTGTGAATCGGAGCATTTGCGTAAAAAATACAACACTATTTCAAGAATTTCTAGGTCTTGACAAATAGAATTTTTTAATTTAAATGTTGTTTCGCCGATTTTAGAATCTAGGGCGACTCTAAAAATTGCCTTGGTAAGGAAAGTCCCGCTTGAATTTTTGTGATGTTTCCTTATCGATTTTTGGAATGTGAATTTTTGGAGAAGCTCTGAAATCATCCGAACATTCTTGATGAACACGATGAATACACCGATTGAAAATCTCCCCGTGATAGAAGTTCCTCCCGAATTGCGCGGTCTTTCCGACGAAGAGATTCTTGCGCTGCACCCGGTCGATCCCGAAAAGCGCGACCGTTTCCGCCTTTCCAAGAAGGAGCGCGCCGCAAAGAAGCTCGCAAGGGAACAGGCGAAGTTTCGCCGCCTGATGGAACAGTACGAAAACCGGGACCGAATTTCCCATTCGTCGAGGCCGATGCCGAAGATGTCGGATTTTGACGGGAACGCTTCGTCGCAAGCCGCAAGGCGCATGGCTGCAACGCCCGCTCCGCGGAAAACTCTGTTCGTTCCGAGCCAGATGAAGAAACCGGTCAGTGCGCAAGATCCGCTTGCCGCTACAACGCCGAAACCCGCTCCGGCGCCGCTTCCGCCGAGGCAAAGTTCGGGCCGCGTGCTTGTCGGTTCGTTTGGCGGGGCGAAATTCGGAGCGGCCAAGACGCAGATTATTTCCGAGGACGAACTTGCGAAGAAACGCGCCGCGGAAGAAGCGAAGCGTAAGCGCGAACTGGCAAAAAAGCGTGCCGCGATGGAACGCGCAGCCTTGGAACGGGTCGCTTTGACAAATCCCGAAGCTCCGCAAAAGCTCGATCCGAATTCCCTGTTCAAGCCGAACTCTCCGCTGGGAACGGCTCCTGTGTCGGAAATTCCCGAAGTTCCTGTGAAGCGCAAGCGCGGACGCCCGCGCAAAAATCCGCTCCCCGAAGAACTTTAAGCCCGTTTTTTTACTTTTTTAGCCATAATCCGCCATTTTTTGCAAAGATTGAATATATCTTTGGGATATGCGATATGGTGATATTTCCTGTTTTCAGAGCGGTGTAGCGGTTCCCCTGTTTTCGTTGCGTTCCAAGGATAGCGTCGGCATTGGCGAATTTTTGGACTTGGTGCCGTTTGGCGCATGGGCGAAGAAATGCGGATTGAATGTTATCCAGATTCTCCCGGTGAACGATACCGGTTACGAATCTTCCCCCTATAGCGCGCGTAGCGCCTTTGCGTTGAACCCGGCTTTTATCCGTTTGCAGATTATCATCGGCGCGGAAAATTTTATGCCGGAAATTACGGCTCTGCAGAAAAAATATGCAGCGGAACCGAAAGTCCGCTACCAGGAAATCGCTCGGGAAAAGCGGGTCATTCTCCGGAAAATCTTTGATTCGCGCTATGCGCTTTTGGAACACAATGTCGCGTTCCTCAAATGGGTCGATGCAAATTCGTGGGCGAAACCCTATGCGGTCTATGCGGTTCTCAAGGAAAGGAATCAGGAAGCGAGCTGGAAAAGCTGGACGGAAGATTCCAGCCCCTCGCCAGCCCGCGTGAGCGCCCTCTTCCGCAAGATGCACAAGGACGCCCTTTTCCAGTGCTGGATGCAGTTCGAAGCGGAAGCCCAGTTCAAGGTGACATCCGACAAGCTTACCGAAAGCGGCGTTCATCTGAAGGGAGATATCCCGATTCTCTTGAACGAGGACAGCGCGGACGTCTGGTATAACCGCAAGTATTTTTCGCTTTCCGACCGGGCCGGTGCGCCGCCAGACATGTTCAGCTACAGCGGACAGAACTGGGGATTCCCGACGTATCGCTGGGATGTTTTGGAACAGGACGGTTTCAAGTGGTGGCTCGACCGCCTTGCCGAAGCGGCGAAATTCTATCACGCTTACCGTATCGACCATGTTCTGGGATTTTTCCGGATTTGGGCGATCCCCGAAAACCAGCGGACGGGAATCCTCGGGCACTTCTCTCCGGCGATTCCTCTTACGGAAACGGCTCTCTCCGCAGCGGGATTCAAGAAGGAAACGCTCGACTATCTGCAGAACCCGAATTTTTCCAGGGAACAGCTTCGCGGATTTTTGGGAGAGGCGACGGACGCCTGCATAGAAAGGTATTTTGAACTTTTGCCGTTTACGAGCGACCGCTACATTTTGAAGGAAGGGTTCCGCTGCGAATCCGCGATTATCGATTCCGCGGAAGAGCAATCCGTAAAGGACGGGCTTTTGAAAGTCTTGTGGAATCGAGTCTTTGTGCCGGGGACGGAAAACGGAAATTACTATCCCTTCTGGTATTGGTACAACGCTCCGGTTCTCGGGACGCTCCCGCAGGGCGAACAGGAGGCGATTCGGAATTTAATCCGTGCAAACGAAGCGGCTCAGGAATCCCTGTGGTATGCGAACGGGAAAAAACTGCTCTCGGTTCTCTCCCAGGCGACGGACATGACGGTCTGCGCCGAGGATTTGGGGGCGGTTCCGCGCTGCGTTCCGCAGGTCCTTTCGGAGCTTCGGATCAATTCGCTTCGCGTGGAACGCTGGGCGCGCAACTGGGACGCGCCTTCCCAGCCGTATTACGAACTTTCGGAATACCCGCGGCTTTCCGTCGCAACGACGAGCGTCCATGATACATCGACTTTGCTTGGTCTTTGGAAGGAAAAGGATTTTGATAAAAATCATTTCTGGTCGAGCCATCTGCATTTGGAAGGTCCCGCCCCGGAATCCCTGACCCCGGATACGGTCAAGCTTCTTATCCGGAACATCTTCAAGGCGAACAGTCTTTTCTGCATTCCGCCGCTCCAGGATTTTCTCGCTCTGAGCGCGCGCCTTTCGCCTGCGAATCCCGAAGACGAACGCGTCAATACGCCGGGAACAGTCGGTCCGCAGAACTGGACCTATCGGATGCCGTGCACGATCGAGGAGCTGGAAGAAAATGTCGCGCTGGTCCGTGAAATCGCCCGACTGACGGATGAACGTTCCAGACGATCGCTTGTCTGATCCCTATGGCAGACAAATTAACGGATTTCGCCAGCTGCCCGGAATGGGTGAAGTCGGCTGTCTTTTACCAGATTTTTCCGGATCGCTTTGCGCGTAGTCCGCGTTATTCCGCACCGGGGCATTTTAGAAATTGGGGCTCAAAGCCCGAAACGTCCGGGTTTTGCGGGGGAAATCTTCGCGGAATTTTGGAAAATCTCGATTACATCCAGCGGGTCGGGGCGAACGCGATTTATCTCTGCCCGATCTTCATGAGCGCGGCGAACCATCGCTACCATACGGTCGATTATTTTCGGATCGATCCGGTGCTAGGGACGCTTGAAGATTTTGACGAACTGGTGCGCGAAATTCATCGCCGGGGAATGCGCCTGATTCTTGACGGGGTCTTCAACCACTGCTCGCGCGGATTTTTTCCCTTTTTGAGCGTGATGGAAGAGGGCGAAGCGTCTCCGTTCAGGGATTGGTTTCACATCCATTCTTTTCCGGTCAAGGCTTATTCGGGACGTCCGAATTACGAATGCTGGTGGGGGATGTCGCCGCTCCCCAAGTTCAACACGGATAACGTCGAGGTTCGGGAATACTTGATGCGCGTTGCCGAATACTGGCTGCACCGCGGAATCGACGGCTGGCGGCTGGATGTTCCGAACGAAATCGACGATGACAATTTTTGGCACGAGTTTCGCTTGCGGGTCAAGAGGATAAATCCCGAAGCGTATATCGTCGGGGAAATCTGGGAAGAACCTTCTCGCTGGCTTGCTGGCGACCAGTTCGACGGCGTGATGAACTATCCGGTGCGAAAGCTCGCCCTGGAATTTCTCTTTCCGCAAGGGATGCGCTCGGCGGATGCGGTTTCGACTGGCGATACGACGGGAGCGTTTGGCGGGGAACTCGGACTTTCCGAATTCTGCAAAAAGTTCCAGGCTCTTTTTGAGCGGGATCTTTTTGGCGTCCAGATGAACCTTTTCGGGAGCCATGATACGGCTCGCTTGCGGACTCTCGCCGGGAAAAATCCGGACGGTGCGCTTCTCGCCTGTGCGCTTCTCCTGAGCCTTCCCGGGGCGATTTCCCTGTATTATGGGGACGAAATCGGGATGGAAGGCGGCAAGGATCCCGACAACCGGCGCTGTTTTCCGTGGCAACAAATTCCCGAGGCGGAAAATTCCGAAATGTTTCGTCTTGTGCAGACATTCCTGTCGTTTCGCAAGCGCGAAGCCGCGATGACGCTCGGAACGTTTACGATTCGCCCGGAGGGCCAGGGGATGCTTGTATGCCGGACTTATGGAAATTCGGTCGTGGAGCTTCGGCTGGGATTTCCCGGAGCGGTTCCCCTGCCAGGAATTGCGTCTCGGACGGAAATCATTTACGAGAGAAACCGCGAGCCTATCGAAAATGTGGCGGGCTATTTCGTGGCAAAAGGCGGGATCGTTCTCACCAAAAGGACGCTCTCTTACTAAATTTGAACGGCACTTTAGGTTTTTTACGCCTTTAAGGAAAAGATCAGATGAAGAAAAAAATATTCGGTTTGCGCGAGTTTATCATTCTCGCTATCCTACTTCTTTCGTGCTACACGATCATTCCTTCGATTCGCGTCCATTCCAAGACTGGCGAGGCGAAAAAGGAATATGTGAAGCAAAATCCGAAGGTCGCTGCGAAGGCGGTGAACTTCGGGCTTGACCTGGCCGGCGGTACGAGCATCACGCTGCAGATCGACGGCAAGGGTCTGAAGGACGAAGACATCAAGGATGTCCAGCAGCAGTCCCTCGAAATCGTGCGGAACCGCGTGGACCAGTTCGGTCTTTCCGAACCGCTGATTTCCCCGTCGGGCAAGGATCGCATTATCGTCGAACTTGCAGGGGTGGACGATTCCACGGCGAAGAGCCTTGTCGGTAGCACGGCAAAGCTCGAATTCAAGATTCTCGCGGAACAGGAAAAGTTCGGGCAGGTCGTTTCGGTTATCGACAACTATCTGGTGAACCGCGGAGCGATTGCGGATTCCAATGCGGCTTCTCCGAGCGATTCGTCGAAAACCGTCGAAAAGGAAAAGGTGACGGAAATATCGGATGCGGAACTCTTTGCCGGCAACGCGGCAAGCGTAACGGATTCCGCTTCGAAAACGGACAGCGCATCGGCAAGCGAAAGTTCTCAAGGGGTTGCGCTTTCCGCTCTGTATATGTCTTTTGGAAACGGCGGTTTTGTCGCCCAGGAACAGATCGAAACGGTGAAGCGGATCTTGAACGACCGCACCGTGCAGAGCCTGGTCCCGCATGATGTCGTTTTCGCCTGGGGGTCGGGACTTGAAAAGGTAAATGGCTCTGCTGTCAAGGCCAAGCGCCTGTATCTGCTCAAGCGTCGTGCGGAAATGAGCGGTGAATATGTTTCCGACGCGCGTCCGTATCGAGTGAGCGATGGAACGAATTCCGGTGAAGTAGCCGTGAGCCTCAAGTTTGCAGGCATCGGACCGAAACGCTTTGGTGCGATTACCGCAGCGAACATCGGCAAGCAGATGGCGATCGTTCTCGACGACCAGGTGATCAGCGCACCGGTCATTCGCGACCGCATCCCGAACGGCGAAGCCCAGATTACAGGTCTTGATGACATGGCGGAAGCGAACCGTCTTGCTGTCGTTCTCCGTTCCGGCGCCCTCAAGGCTCCGATGAACATCATCGAAAGCCGCACAATCGGGGCAACGCTCGGCGACGATAACATCCGTTCCGGCTTCGGCTCCGCTCTCATCGGTCTTCTGATTACCGTGATTTTCATGATTATGTATTACCGCTTTGGCGGCCTTGTCGCAAGCGCGGGCCTTATCTGCAATGCGTTGATTACCGCAGCGGTGCTTTCCGTGTTCCATGCGACGATGACGCTTCCGGGCATTGCCGGTATGATTTTGACTGTTGGCATGTCGATCGATGCGAACGTGATTATCTTCGAACGCGTACGTGAAGAACTTCGCGAAGGCAACAAGGCTCGCATGGCAATCGCCAAGGGTTATGAAAGGGCGTTCAGCGCGATTTTCGACTCGAACCTGACGACTTTCCTCACCGCGCTCATTCTTTACAAGGTCGGTTCCGCTTCGGTCAAGGGTTTCGGTCTTACGTTGATGATCGGTATCGCGGCTTCGATGTTCACCGCCCTGACGGTTACGCGCGCCATCTTTGACATCAAGCTCGCCAAGCAGGATTCGAATACGATTTCGATTGGAAACGGAATTTCCGCTTTGAACAATGCGCATCTCTCGATTATCAGCCGGGCGAAAGTCTTCGGAACGATTTCCGCCATTCTGATTCTCGCCGCGTGTGGACTTGCGATTTTCAAGGGTTTCAACTTCAGCATCGACTTCACGGGCGGTACGGTTTTCCGCGTCCAGTATAACGATTCCAAGGATCATATCCAGGATTTGAACGATGTCCTTGCCAAGTTCAACGTGACCGACGGAACGGTCCGCGCCGTGGGCGGCACGTCCATCCAGAATGCCTACGAAGTCTCCGTGAAGAGCGAAAAGGGACAGGATGTCGTGAAGGCAATCGATTCCGACGACAATGTTCATATTCTTTCCCAGAACGATGTCGGTGCGACAATCGGAAAGGAGCTGCGCTTCAACGCGATTTTCGCTGTCATCTTTGCGGGGATTGCGATTTGCCTCTATGTGTGGTTCCGTTTCGGAAAGCTCGGTCTGGGCTTCGGCCTCGGAGCGATTATCGGTCTGATTCACGATACGATTATCACCGTCGGCATGATTTCCCTGATGGGGCTTTCGGTCGATGGCGCCTTGATCGCAGCGCTTCTCACGATGATCGGTTACTCGGTAAACGATACGATTATCAACTACGACCGTATTCGTGAAAACGTCCGTCTGCACGGTTCTGCGAACTTTGCGGGACTTGTCGATTCCTCGGTTTCGCAGTGCTTGAGCCGGACCGTCATAACGTCTTTCTCGACGCTCTTTGTGTGCATCATCCTTGCGGTAATGGGCGGTTCTTCGATCCGTGATTTCGGTATCGTGATGTCGTTCGGTGTGCTGATTGGAACGTATTCTTCCATCTTCATCTGCTCGCCGTTTGTCGTGTGGTTCAATTCCCGCGTCCGCCGCATCGTGTAATTTTTGCAAATAATTTCCGAAAGACCTAGGCACTGGCCCGGGTCTTTTTTATTTTTGGGGCGAACCCGAAGCGTCCATCATCCAAGAAGGCTCGTATGCACAAGTATTACAAAATCGAGAATGGCCGCATCACGCAAGCCGAGGACGAAGATTCCGCGGACATCGTGCTGATGGGAAGTCCGAGCCCTGAACAGCGGGGCGCTCTGGTCAAGAAATATGAAATCGCCGAGCACACAATCGCTTCCGCTTTCGACAATGACGAGCTTTCCCGTGTGGAATATGACGACGACTTCATCACGATAGTTTTTAAGAAGCCGCGCAACTACACGTCTGCGGACAATTTCGAGTTTCGCGTGGAATCTTTCGGGATATTCCTTTTTTCGGACTGGGTGCTGCTTCTTTCGGATGCGGAACTCCCGCTGATGGATCCGCGCCGCTTTTCGAAAATCGACAGCCTGAATACTTTTGTCATCAAGCTTTTGAACTATTCCGTCTATCATTTCAACGAGCATTTGAAAATCATCAGCCGGATAAGCGACGAGTTGGAGGACAAGCTCCAGAACACGCTCGACAATAAATATCTGCAATACATGTTTACGCTGAACAAAGGCTTGATTTACTACGTCAGCGCGCTGAATTCCAACGAGGCTCTTTTGAAAAAGCTGCAGATGGGTCGCGGCATGCATTTTGACGAAAACGAACGCGAACTCTTGGACGACGTGGTGATTGAAAACAGGCAGAGTTTGCAGCAGGCGGAAATCTATGCGAACATTCTTGCTTCGTTGATGGATGCGCGGGCGAGCGTCGTGAACAACAACATGAACGCCTTGATGAAAACGCTAAACGTCATCACGATTGCGATTACGATTCCGACTTTTGTCGCGAGTATTTTCGGGATGAACGTCGCGTTCCCCTTTGGGCTTGGTCCGGAAAATCCCTATTCGTTCTGGATTATCGCGGCGATTTTTGTCCTTTCGGTCGCCGGAGTTCTTTTTGTGTGGCGCAAGCGCAAGTAGCTTCCGATGAAAAAGTTTTCTCGACTGTTCATCGTCAATTCCTACGTTCCGAAAATTTTGCTTGCGGCGTTTATCGGCCTTGTGACGGGCGGTGTCGCGGTCGTTTTTCGTCTTTGCCTGGAACATACGTCTTCGTTTGTACACAATACGTTCACCGGCTGGACGCTTTATGCGGCTCCGGCTGTCGGTGGGCTTCTTTGCGGTCTGTTTCTTTTTGTCTTGACGAAAACCCCCGAGGCTTCCGGGCAGGGGACCGACCGTTCCATTTACGCGTTTCATCATCACGGTGGAGTTCTCCGAAAGCGCGTTGCGCCGGTCAAGCTTATTGCCAGCACGATTACGCTTGGCAGCGGAGGCAGCGCAGGCTATGAAGGTCCCGTTTCGCAAATCGGTTCGGGAATTGCCGCCCTGATCTGTCGTCTTTTCAAGATGCCGCGAGCGGTCCGTAGGCAGTTCGGCCTTGCGGGAATGGCTGCGGGTCTCGGCGCGATTTTCAAGGCTCCGCTTTCGGGTGCGCTGACATCGGTCGAAATTCTCTACCGCGAAGATTTTGAAAGCAGCGCCTTTGGCACGTCGATTGTCGCTTCGGTCGTCGGGTTTGCCGTGTATTCCAGCGTTTTTGGAACCGCTCCTACGTTCAATGTACCGGACTTTTACTTTGCCAATGGTGTCGAACTTTTGTTTTGTGCATTTCTCGGATTAATTTGTGTGCCGCTGTCGTTCGTTTATGTGAAATGCTATTATGCGGTCGAGGATTTTTTCTCCCGGTGGAACGCTCCGAACTGGCTAAAGCCCGCAGTCGGCGGCATTCTGTGCGGAATCGTCGCCATCGGATTTCCGCAGGCGATGGGCGGAACCTGGGATTACGTGGAAAGCATGACCCGTTTGGTGGATCCTGCGTGCGCGCCTTCTGTGGTTTTTCTTCTCGGACTTGTCCTTGCAAAAATTCTCGCGACCTCCTTTACCGTGGGAAGCGGAGGATCGGGCGGCGTCTTTGGACCGTCACTCTTTTTGGGAGGCGTTATCGGGGCTGCGTTTGCCGTCGCTGTCGAAACGCTTGGACCGGGAATTTTGCGGGAACCCGGAGCGATGCCGCTTGTTGGGATGGGAGCGTTTTTTGCCGGAGCCGCCAAGGCTCCGCTCGCCGGTGTCGTCATGGTCTGCGAAATGACGGGAAGCTACCAGCTCTTGCCGGGCATCATGATCGCCGCGGTCGTCCATGTCGCCTTTAGTCGCAAGTGGAGCATTTACCGCAGCCAGGTGCTGAATAAGTTCGCATCTCCCGTTCACAGGCTCGAAATGGACCCGGATCTGTTGCGGACGATTTCCGTCGAATCCGTCATGCAAAAAACGCCCGTATTGGAACTCTCGGCATCAAAGACCTTTCACGAGGCGGAGCGTGAAATCGATGCATTCAATATGGAACATGTCGATTCGGCGACGGTCCATTCCTATCCGGTTTTTGAGGATGGAAAATATGTGGGAATTCTGGATTGGAGCCTTGCCTTGCAGAACATCGTATCGATTGAAGGTTCGGCTTCTGTTCTGCTTGTCTCGGATTGCGTTTCGCGTTCTCCGCTTTTGCCAGCTAGTGCCGATTTGCACACGGCGATGAAGTTTATGCTTAAACATTCCCTGAATGAAGTCTATGTCAAGAACTCGGCGGGAAAAATCGAAGGCGTCCTTTCTACCGCGGTAATCCTTGACACATACGACCGCGTTGTTCGGGAAAGCTTTAAAAACTGAGGGAAAGAGCTGCTCCGGGGGCGCGGGATTCCAAGTGAAAAGTTGGCACAAGGGAAAGTTGGTAATTTCTTCGTGCGACGTAGGAATCCTTTCGTTCCTGAAATCTTCGGGCGTTCCGCCCCTGTTTTCCGCCGACAGCTTTCAGGATGATCCCCGCGGTAATCGGGTAGGGGGAAAGAAGCGCCATATAGAGACCTGCCATGAAAACGTCGTCTGCGTCATCAGCGGAAGCCATGATGCAGAGACTGCTGCCGAGAAGAAGCCCGCCCGAGATGAGGAAGATATTTCCGAGGCGCGAAAGGTTCTCGTGGCGACGTTCGTACTTTTCAATTAGGCCCTCGTAAATCGGCACGCTGTCAGGCTCGAAATTAATTTGTCTGGAATCGGAAATGGACCGGTCGGATTCTACAGGGGAATCCTGGATAGGTCTTTCCCAGACGGATGTTTGTGCAAAGCTTGCCGCCACGGCGATAAACAGAAAAGCGAGAATCTTCATGCTTTCAATATAATTTTTAGAGATGCCTTTTTCCGCAGATGTTCTCGATGTCGAACTGGAATACGGCGGTGTGGGCTATCGCCTTGTCGATGTAGGCTTCGCCTTCTTTTAGGAAATCCGGGCTGTATTTTTCGACGAGCTTTTGCAGGCCGGTGCGCGGGTTTTCCGCCCTTCGGACGCGGCCAAAAACGATGCAGCTCTCGAATGCGGACGAAAACTGTTCGGGGTGCACCTGGGAATTTCGCACGACGGTAAAGCAGGCCTTGGAATCCCGCTCGAAGGCAAGAAATTTCTCGCCGGCGTTTTGCACCCCGTGAAAGTAAATTATTTCTCCGTCAAAGGCAAAGTTCACAGGAACCCCGTAGGGATAGCCGACAGAATTTGTCGTGGAAAGAACGCCGTATTCGCCGGACGTTAAAATTTCCTTTGCTTCTTCGGTTGTCATCTGGCGGTCCTCTCTACGCATTGGCGGAAATGCGGCGCGCGACCCGAAGGAAAAATCTTCGACGCGGACGGGCTTCTCGTCGAGAAGCGCTTCGGCAAGAACGCCTTACCGGTAAGTCAGCTTCAGAGAAAAGAAAGGCGCTTCCCTATCGAGGAGCGTGAGAAAAATCCGGTCGCCGTCCCAATGCGGAAGCTCCGCAAACTTTTCCTTGGAAATCCATTCCAGTACGCCTTCGTCGCAATCGCGAACCTTTCCGGAGAATTTCGTCGCGCGGAAAAGGTGCATGAATTCGGTTTCCGCCATCTCGTCACTCAAGAATGTAACGATACCGCAGTAACGCAAATTTTGCAATGCAAGCCCGGTCTCTTCGAAAACCTCGCGTCGCACGCAATCCTCGGGGCTTTCGCCCTCTTCGAACTTTCCGCCGATTCCTATCCACTTGTCGTGA
This sequence comes from Hallerella sp., assembly GCA_050872465.1. Taxonomy (GTDB): domain Bacteria; phylum Fibrobacterota; class Fibrobacteria; order Fibrobacterales; family Fibrobacteraceae; genus Hallerella. The sequence continues at coordinate 25,979 of JBNMGX010000001.1, read as the reverse complement.
TTGATGTCGTTCTTTTTCTTGACGCGGTGCAAAAGCAGGTAGGAACCGTTCTGTTCGATATAGCAAAGGGTCGTGTTGATCATGCGGGAAAGTTAAAAATAAATGGGGGAGAATGGGCTATTTGGCATAATGCCCAAATGCAGAAATGACAAGGACTTCAACAATAGAATCATGGATCTGATATACAAGTCGATGTTCTTTTGTTATTCGTCGAGACCAGGTATTTTCATCGTAGTATCTTAATTGTTCAACCTGTCCCGTTCCTGTTTTTGTATGTATTCTCAATTCTTCAAGTAGCTTCGCTAGTTTTTTCAGTGCGTTTGGAGAATGTTTTTGCAATAGAAAGACATCTTCTTGTGCTTTAGGTGTAAAAACTATTTCGTAGGGCATAACAACCTGTTGATGAATTCCATCCCTGATTCATTTTGTCGCATACGAATGGATTTGCCTTTTTTTTGGGATGCTACTGATAAGTCTAGTTTTGAAAAAAACTCATTTTCAGTCATTTTTACTTTAGGCTGCTTTACATTAACGGCTGAAACTCCTTTTAACAAAAGGATCGCTTTCTTTATAGAACTTAAAAGGGCGGGTTCATCGATATCTACAATTAATCTTGCTTTTTCTTTTGGCATGGCGACAGACATAAGTACCTCTTTTCTTCTAAAATATAAAAATATGGGCTAGTTGCCTAAGTAAAAAATGGATGGTGCGCTTTTATTCCATGTTACTTTTTTTTGTATTCTCTTTCTATGGAAAAGTAAATTTTCTGGACCATAGTGGCTATCAGTGAATTCGCCAAGGCGAAATTGCTTTCGCCAAAGCAAGCCTTTAATTACTTGAACCTGTTCATTTTTTAGAGGAAGGAATTGTTGGTGACATGGCTTTATGGCTTATCCAAGAAAGAGACCTAGCTTTTTAAAAACGCTGTCGTGCAATGGAGAATAAAAGCAAATTAGATTAAGCTGTTTTTGGATAGACTCAACATGTCTTTTGAGATGACTTCAAGGTCTTTCATCATTTGTTCATATTTCATTATGTGAATCCACTTTATGCTATCAAAAGCGCTTTTGGGAAATCCACTAATGATTTCTGCCGTTTCTGAAGGCTCGACGCCAAGCTCTTTTTGTTGGACTTCGGAAAAGATTTCGTCCCATTGGAAGTTTTCATGTGTACAAATTTCGTGAATATCTACAACATCTTTTGCCGACATTCTAAAAAGAGCAGTCACTTTATTGGATAGAATATTTCGTATTGAATCGGTTTTATAATATACGGGCGTTTTAACAATATCGCCGAAGTGTGCTGCTATGTCATTTACAAAGTCTAGTTTGAGTTTATTATTGAAATTGGGGTGCTGAACGACCAGTGAAAAAAAATCTATGGATTTTACAAAACCAATATCGGTACTCCAAAAGAATCCCTTTTTTTGAAGTTCTTCTAAAATTGAATTGACATAAAAATTGAATTTAGTGTCTTGATTGACAAAAAAATCCAAATCGTCTGAATAGCGATGGTTGTAATAGCCTCTACTAAGGGCGGTTCCACCGGTCAGATAAAAAGGTACGTTTAAGCTTTTGACAGTATTCAGAACTCCATTCTGGAGCCTGTACAGGCTCTCCTCGTAATATTCCGAATATGAAGTCGAATTTTTTTCTGAGCGTTGCATTGCGTAGCCCTTTCTTTACATTATCCGTATATAGTTTTTTGCAATTTTCAATGCCGTTCCATAGAGGTACAAGATTATGCCATGGAACGCGTTCTAGACAGCGAAGGAAAAAGGATTCCCTGCTGATGCCGGATTCGGCTTGGGAATGGCCGTCCACTAGTTTAAGCAGGGATTCTGTTGATACCGTTGAATCCCAGTTTAAGCTTTCAACGATTGCTTTTTTTTGTAGGAAGTCCATTTTTTATAAATATAAATAAAAGAGTTTTCAGAGGAGAGAGGGTTGAAAATTTTGTTTACGTGAAACTGCAGGACGCGTATCTCGCTGAAAAAGGAGATTTCACAGGAACCTGGCAGCAGATTGGATATCAGATGTTTACCAACTCTAATTTTGAATATGGAGAGGGAACGGCAGCTTCTTGCGAAGCTGGCTCTGACGATTGTAAAGGATATCCAGAAGAGGAAGCACGTACTACCGCAAGCGCATTTGCAGAAATAAACGCATGGTATGCAAAAAACAAGACCGCTTTGAATGATTGTGCGACAGGCTCTACACCGTGGACCATTACAACTTCCGCAAACGGAACCACAGGCGGATCTGTTTTATATAACGCCGCTGTCGCATCGACCGATTGTGAAAATTTAACGCCAAGTTTCACGAAACTTAAAACAACCGAATCTAACTAAACAAAATCTTTCGCTATAAATTTTAAGCAAAAAGAACCCTCCCGTAAAAAGCCGTCTTTTTTGTTTTCAAACTTGGATTGATTTACTTGGTGACGAATTCTTTCAACAATGCAGCTTTTTGAGGAAATGTTGCCGTTGCTATTTTTCGAATTTTCCGTTGCCAGCTATCGGGAAAAGTCCGAAACACTTCTGTCAGCCTGTTCTTCATCGATGAGTCTGATAAGACAAAAGGAATCAGCGACAAGATAGTTCTTGTGTCTTTCTCCTTTTTGCGGATATCTTGTCTTAGCGGTTGAACCAAAATTTTGTGGAGGATATACGCTTCTAATTCAGGAATTTTTAGAGAAACACCGCAATAATCCACTCTTTTGGCAAACAGCTTTGGAATTTCCATATAGCTAAGCATCTGTGCCGTTAACTGAAGATTTGGAACGGATGTAATCGTGGATGTTGAACGACTTCTTGCGACAAGAAATTCTATTTCCAAATCATCTCGCCCGTATTTTCTCAAGTTTGATGACGCATCAAAAATGACAGAAAATCCTAGGTTTTCAAGAATTGTGGGAACATCGATTTAGGGTAAGCTCTTTTGTGGAGCTTCAATCAAAAAATCCAGGTCGGTTGTCCGTAAGACCGGAATTTCATCGGAACCATACAGATGCCGATAAACAGGCAGACACCAACTCCCGACAAGGATCAATCGGTTTAAAACTCCTGCATCTTGCAGAGTTTGTAAAATGTTTAGAAATTCATTTTCTGCGGAGTTTCTCAAGGCTTTTACCTATATCGGAAATGTCCGTGCGGATTTCCTTAATTGATTTTTTTAATTCTAAGCGAGCGCTGTTTTCTTTTAGATAGTGTTTCGCTTTGGGACTTGTTCGGCTACATAGATACTCCGAAATGATTTTTGAGCGTTCCCGATAAACCCGATACAGATATTCTCTTTCTCCGATCTTCTTTATTCGCACGGAGCCTCTGGGATAGGCGGAAAGCCGTTCTTCGCGTTGCTTTAGCAAAGATTCCAAACGTTCCTGTTCTTCTTCTAAAATTCCTGCAATTAATGTCATTACCGTACAAAGGTATAAAATTTTCTATTTGTTGGGTAATCCGCCTACGTGAAACTGCAGGACGCGTATGCGTCTGAATCTAATGCTGTAGGAACATGGGACCTAATCGGTTACAAGGCTCCTTCTAACAACGAAAAAGAAACTTCTAAAGAAGCTTCAAGTACAACTAATTTCTCGTACTCAAATACCGGAATTAGTACACAAACAGAGCTTAAAGGTTTGACGAATAAATCCGGTTGGAAAGCTGTGAATAACGTTACATTGAATGATTGCGAGGCAACCAAATGCACCTGGGAAATAACTTTGTCTGAAGGAGACAACGGAAATGGAGTTTCCTATACAGCAACAAATGGAGCAGCTGATTTAACTCCATCCTTTGACAAAATAGGTACGGTAACAAAATCAGGAACCTAAATTCAAAGCTTTGGAAAAGGCTCTCCGTTTTGGAGGGTCTTTTTCAATTGTTTTTGTCAAAATTTCAAACCATAACATGCTACTTTTCAAGACTAGTCTTTGAAAAATAAATTTCAGAAACAAAAAACACAAACCGGCAATATTTAAGACAGAGAAATAAGAAAAACGGTTATAAAAAAGCAAAACCTCGCCAACAAATGCTGACGAGGTCTTTGCTTTATAAGCTCTGTATTATTTGCCGATGGCCTTAAAGTTCGGGGTAAGACCAGCACAGTTGGCTTCATCCACAATCACTTGTGTATATGTCACTGAGCCATTATCTTCGGCTGCAACGCCAACAGCAGCACTTAATTTCCAGTTTACCTGTGCAGGGCAATCGTTTAATTTTACTGTATTGGCCGCAGTCCAACCATCAGTTAAAGATGATCCAGTAGCAGAAACTTCAGTCTCCCCATTTTTGCATTTTCCATCATTCAAAGTTGCGCCATTTGGGCATGTAGTTGCAGGAGCCGTTTCTCCCCCAGCATAAGTAAAGTTTGTTCCACCGGGAGCTTTATATCCGATAGCCACCCATTTTCCAAGCGCATTTGTTTCGCTTGCATACGCATCCTGCAGTTTCACGTAAGCATCAAAAAATAGACAGAATTTTAGAGCTATGTGAGTTGCTGTCTCTTCAATAAAAGAATCATCACTTTATTTGAACTAATGGTGGCTTTTCCGTAAATGCGATTTCTACAGAAGAAAAACTAAAAGATCCAAATGATTTGGTGCTTTACGAGGTTACCATGACAGTTCCAAACGCAAAATTAATAACGGGAAATATCAAGAATTTTCCGATTCTGCCAAATATTGTCACGCCAGCGCAAATGATTAAAATTTTAAATGACTATCGTTCTAGCTGCATTGTAACAAATTGCTGTTTTATCCTTGATGCGTAAAATTTGGCAGGAAATCAGTTCTCGATATCAAAAATAGCGGGAACAGGTGGCTGAAGTACGGAAAATCCCGACACATTTGTTCCAAGTTGGAATATACAAAACGGCGAAATTTGATAAATTTAGCCACTTTTGTATTTGTCTGACAAAAAAATGACACAACCGCGACAAAACTATTGCTTTTCCGAAACAAAACGTTTATATTATCGGTGTTGGACAAAACAACAAAACCTTCAACAAGGAGTTCACTATGAAGAAACAAGGTTTTACCCTGATTGAACTGATGGTCGTCGTGGTCATCATCGGTATCCTCGCCGCGGTTGCGGTTCCCAAGCTGTTCGGCATGATCGCGAAGTCCAAGGCTTCCGAGGTCGGCCCGGCTGCCGGAACCTACGTGAAACTGCAGGAAGCGTACGCTAGCGAGCAGGACAAAATTGGTACATGGGCGGACATCGGCTACAAATCTCCGGCGGGAAAATCGGAATCAGCCTCTACGACCAATTTTACGTATGCTCCGGGGACCACCGCGGGAACAGACGATTGGTCGGCGACCAGTCTGGTCGGTTTAAATGATTGCACCAAAGGCAGTGTCTGGAAGGTGGGGGCGTCCTATGCTTCTTCTTCCGGAAACGTAACCTTTACTGCGGCAGGTCCGGGAGATGGCTGCGACGAACTCACCCCGAATTTTGGTAAGATTGGAAAGGTTGCCGAGTAACGAGGGTGGTAACTAGGGCACTCCCTAACGAATCCCTCTTTCCCGAAAAATAATTTCAAACCGTCTCGCACGGATTGCGCAGGCGGTTTTCTATTTGTGTCACATGGTCCGTTTGATAGTAAGAATCGCATTCGTCTCGATACTTGTCGCCTTTTTCCCGTTTGTCGGGTTAAATTTTTTTGACGCTCCCGTACTGCACGGGTTTATCTCGTTTGACACGCTGCTTGTCTCCCTGCTGTTCTTTCAAAAAGGGAGGCTTATCGGGCAGATTCCCCTTACGGTATCGGCTTTTTTGCTGGCGTTTTGGGGAAATTCCCTGATTTCATATTCGGCAGGCTTTTCCTACCTTGCGATTGTCTGGATTTTTTACTGGCTTAAAAATTTCCCGAAAGCCAAGTTGATTTTTTGGGGCTCCTTTACCCTGTTCATCATGATTGCGGATTGGAGTTTGTTTTTTGAATCGTCTTTTGCCATGTCCCTTCGTGATTTGTTCGGCCTTGCGAGGTTTTATTGGTGGGGGCTGCTTTTATTTTTCGCGATACCCCTTTTGCAGTCGATACTTGCCTGGTGGTTTTTCCGTCCGGCTATCCGGAAAGGCGCCGGATTGCCGTTAACCGTAATTATCGCCGTATTGGGACTTTTTTTAGGCGCCGACGCTATTTTCGGAAAGATTCAGCAACGGGTAGCCTTTTTGGATTTTCCCCTCGGTTCTTTTTTAGAGCAGCGCCTGTTGCCTGGAAAAACCTCCCGAAATATCTATTTGCAGGCGGATATCAAAAGACATTTTAACATAATCCATCCCGAAGAATTGCGCTTGGATTCCATCCGACCGACGGTAATGGTCCTGGTCGAGAGCTGGGGCGTGAGAAAGGACTTCGCCCTGAACGATTCCGAGTTCTGCCTTTTCCCAAAAGAGGCCGTAACGCTTTTCGGTATCCGGGAACGGGAAGGTTCTTACACGCAAGGGGCGGAATGGGAAGATTTTAGAACTCCGAAGGGAAAAGGGCCTTCCGGCTTGCTTCGCCGTTACAAGGGAGAAAACTACCAGGTCTGGTATCTGCATGGATACGATGAAAACTTTTACGATAGGAAAACAGGCTATCCGCCTTTAGGTTTTGACAGCTTGAAATTCAGGAGCTTTTTCGAAACGGAGGGCTTTGCGGTCTGCGATTACGGTTTCAGGGGGATTTGCGATTCGGCAATGCTCGCCTATGTGGATTCCAGGATATCGGAGCCATCCAAGAAGTTTATCTACTGGACAACGCTTGATTCCCATCCTCCCTATGAAATCCAGAACTCGATTACGACGGATTTCTGCAGACGACAAAATCTGTCCAAGATCGAATGTTCCCACGCTACGCGAATCCGGAGCACTCTGGGAAATATCGCAAAGCTTGTCGAAAGGCATCCGGAATACCGCTTTATTATACAGGGGGATCACCGTCCCATGGGTTCCCTTTCCGAACGGGATTTCGTGCAAGAGTTCTACTACAGGTGGGTTCCCGTAATTGTATTAAACGGAAAATGAAAAGCCGTTTTTCACGGATGCTTGGCGATGAGGATTTGTATGCGAAATCCCCGAAAGTCGATTTCGACTTCCGGGGATTTATCAGTTGATGGGGTAATTTTCAAGTTTTTGCTTGCTACTTACCAATGCTCGCAAAATTAGGGGTCAACGCTTGGCAACCGGCATTTGCTACAGTAGCGTCAAAAGCCACGCTTGCAGCCACCGATGCAGCTGCAGCCGTTGGTGTGACTTTAATGGCCCAATTATCGCCAGACGCGCAATCGTTTAATTGTGTCTTGTTTTTTGCCTTCCATGCGCCATCAACAGCCCCAGTAGTAGAATCGGCTGCATTACCTTCTGTATAATGGAAATTTGTTGTAACACCACTATCTCCCGGAGCTTTATATCCAATTAATGTCCAATTTCCAACAACATTCCGTTCCGAAAAATAAGCCTCCTGCAGTTTCACGTAAAGCGTCCTAAAAATCGCCCTTATGCTCCCCGATGATTTTTTCCATTGCGGAAATTTCCGCATCGCTTAATTCGGCGAAATAATTTCTGCGGCGTGCGGGGAGGCTTCCTCCGTTTTGTTGAACAAAAAGGATAAACTGGTTCGCTTTCTTTTCGGGCATATCGACGACGCTTTGCATTCCCGCTCGAATCTTGTCATAGTTTTGAAGGTATGTCAGTTCGGCTTTCCATTCCGTATGGATTGTTTCCGATACGATTTTTTGAAATTCTTCGACAACCGGCGTCAAATCCATAAAACGGTAAAAGTCCGCGGAATCGTTCCTTACCGTAACTTCTCCGGCATCGCTAATCGAATAATCCAATAATGGCAAGAGCCGTTTTGAAAAAGTCTCGAGCATCCGGTCATAGATTTCCGTTTTTTTCAACAGGGTCGCCGACACGGGAAAAATAATCTTTAGCGGGGCAAAGTTTTTGCTGGCAAGTATATGATGCAACAGGTAACGGTGCGTCCGACCGTTGCCGTCATCGAATGGATGTAGAAAGACAAAGGAGAAGGCGACAATTGCGGAAGCTATCACGGGATCGCAATCCGATTTTTTCAAAAGCTTGGCTGTGTCTAAATATGCCTGCATCAGATTGCCGATGTCTTCCGGCTTTGGGGCTATATAGTGAATGCGCTCTTCTGTGGGGGATAAGGTCTCTCCGACATAAACCTGATCCTCCCTCCATTCCTTTTGTCCATATCTTTCCTCGACGATTGCGTTTTGAATTTTGCAAAGACCGTCTTTTGAAAGACAGTCTTTTTCGGCTTCCTGGAGTAGAAGTACAACGTTCTCCGTTCTTTTTTGGGAAGGCGCCTCGTGCTCGATGGCGAAGGATGACTTGGTCTCCTTGATGTAGAGAAACCGGACTGCCCTGTACAATAATTCAGCGGAAAAACCGGAAAGCAGGGCGTTCGAGTCTTGCTTTAATTTGTCTGCATTGTTTTCAAAAATAGGCTTTGTGAGGCGGACCATCGGACAGAAATGCGAATTTCCTGGCAGGTTGTTGATGATGCGTTGCCTTTTTGCCCGGCTGGAATCTTTGTTGCTTAAAGAGAACTGTTTGCTTGGGTCTTGCAATTCTACGAAAGGCCCTGAATGGACGTTATCCAAGGGCAGTTTTTTTCCTGTTAAAAATTCATAAAGAAACCAAATGCGACGGCAATAACTCCCTGTGGGTTTTGCCTTGACTTCTTCTAGGAATTCATGGACATCTACTTTTAAAAAAAATGCCTTGAGGATTTCGAGATTGAGGCCCTCGTAACGGATGGCGAAATTTAGATTGGCTTGCCAGGTATTTTTTATCGGATGTCGCCAGCGGGGAAAATACCGTTCCGCGTAGATGCCGTTTTCTTTTTCTGTCTGGGTCGAAGTATCTACCAGGAAACTGCGTACCAACGGCGGAAGTACATTCAAGTTAAATTTTTCAATCAAAAAAGAATATCCGATGGCGACCATTTTCAAAATTCCTTATTCTTTTTCAAAAAGATAGTATGTTTTGATTGATTTTTCAAAAAAGTTTAACGAATGCTTTTGAGATATTCCTGTTCGTGCAAGGCGCCTTTATATTATTCTCCACTAAACTATAAATAAAATATAGTTTCTGGAGAAAATTTGAAGATTTCTGGACGTTTGAACCGCAAAATTTATCGGGTTTAAATCCGTCTAAAAATTGTCGAGCCGGATGATTCCCAGTTCGCTCGCCTTGGCGAATCCGTTGATCTTTTCCCCGAGTCGGACGTGCGCCCAGCCGTCCTTGATGCCGAGGATTTCGACGGAAGTCCCTTCGGAAAGCATGTTCAGCGTTTGAGCCTTGTCGCTCGGTCCGCTGGTGATGTCCGCGGAATCGACGATGACGATTCCTTCGGAATGGGTCTTTTCACGGTAAACCTTGTAGCCTGCGCTGCAAGCGAAAATTCCGAGCAAAATGGCGACCGGGATGACGCTTAGCGAAAACGCGGTCTTGGCTTTTGCGTTCCGGGAAAGGATGCGGAAAATGTTGAGCGCGACGATGAGCCAGACGAGCCCGATGATGGCGTAGAGCTGCTCGGTCATCGAAAAGAAATGGTGCGCCCGGAAAAGGAATCCGAGAATGGGGTTTTCCTCTTCGGCGGATTCCTGCTTGTCCTTGGTCAGGCTTCGCGCAAACTTTAAGTTGTATTGATAGTCTTCGTTGGCGGGGTCTATCCGGAGAGCTTTTTCATAGTTCAAAATGGATAGGCCGAGGTGCCCTTTGCGGAAGTAGGCGTTTCCCAGGTTGTAAAAGAGATCGCCGCTATAGAATCCGTTATCGACGCAGTTCTGCCAGGCTTCCGCAGCCGACGTAAAGTCTCCGGCCTTGTAGGAAGCCGCTCCGGTGTAGAGCGTCTTGCAGTTTTCGTTTGCAAAAAGGGACAGGCTAAACGTGAAAACCAGGAACAGGAGCTTTTTCATTTGTGGACCTCTAGGCTGTCGCAAAGCTTTTCGAATTTCTGGATGGCGTCGCCGAGTTCCGCAGCCGAGCCCCCTGTGGGAGCGAACCTGGCGTAGGCGCATTCTTCGAGCCACTTGAAAACTTTTCCTTGCGCTTCTTCATCGATGCCGAGATAGTTCAGGTTCGCTTTCTGCTGCTCGCGGGTCATGCCGCGGAATTCCCGGTTGGAAATGTCGGACAGATAGTCGATGAGACCGTTTTCGAGCGCGGCGTAGAATCCTTTTGAATCGTTTTTCTCTAGAGCCTGTTTGGCCTTGGCGATGTTCTTCTTTAGGTTTTTCTTGGCTTTTGCCTTGCGGACCAGAGCGGCGTCGCTTGAATGCCTGCGGTGCGCGCGGATGAAGAACGTGAAAACTGCATACAGGATAATCGGCAGGACGAGGAGAAGCCAGAAGAGAAATGTCGCATAGAGGGGGGGCTTTTGCGGGGAAACGGAACTTATCTTGTGGATGTAGCGAATGTCCCGTCCGAGGTCCTCGATTTCCGTTTTGGCCTGCGGCGCATAGGACGGCGCGCTTGGAGCGAACTGCGCGTTGGCGGAGGCTTCGCCTTTTTCGACCTTGATTTTCCACGGGCCGAGCGTCTTGCTCTCGTATTTTTTCTTGGAAGGGTTGAACCAGGAATAGGTGATTTCCGGGATGTCGAATTCGCCTTTTTTCTTCGGGTAGAGGAAAATTCGGATGTTTTTTGTCGTGATGACTTTTCCGTTGCTGATTTTTTTCTTGACGCTTGTTTCGGGCGGGACGGTTCTAAAGTCCGAAAAGTCGGGCAGGATGGGATCGGTGACGGTTCCCGGTTTGCCGTCGCCGGAAATCTGGATGGAAAGCGTGAGCGCGTCACCGAGAGCAAGCGAATCCTTGTCGAATGTCGCGTCGAAGGAATAGTTCCCGACCATTCCCGAAAAATCCTTGGGCTTTCCCTGCGCCGGGAGCGGGAGAACGTTGATTTTCACGGGAGCGGTTTTCGTTTCGGCTTCTTCGGGTTCCTGCTGCACGGAAGAGAAGCTCATGGAAAATCCGCCCTTGTTCGTTTTCTTTTCGACGATTTTCGGCTTTCCGACCTTTGTGTAGCTGAATTTGAACGGCGGTATGGAAACCTGTCCGGTTTTTACGGGAGAAAGCCAGGCGAACTTGGCGCTGCCGCGGGTTTCGCGCGGGGCTTCGGGAATCGGGGTGAGCTTCAGATCCGAAAGATCGGCCCGGTGTGCGATGAAGTCGTTTCCGAGATCCATGCTGGTCGCGACGAGGTTCCCCTGGAAATGTTCGAACGTATGGATGGAAAGCGTGACGGAAAGCTGTTCGCCTTCATAGACTGTCCGCTTGTTCGGCGTGAGCGAAACGGAAACCGCCGCTTCATCGTAGGATTTTTTTACTTCGATGTTGTTCAGGTGGAAAATGTCGTATTCCTTTTCCCCGATTTTCCAGGAGAGGATTCCCGCGGATTTGACGCCCGTTTGCCGCGGGGCTGCGAGATGGAAACTGTATTGCTTGCCGGTTCCGCGTCCGCGCCTTCCGATGCGGATATCCGAAGAGTCGAGGCCTTTCAGGGTGAAGCCGTTCTGGACGGAAAACTGCGGGATTCCGCGCGAACCGAATTCTTCGAGCTTTTGGGTATCGACAACGAACTCGAGCGTAAACGTTTCCCCGGCATCGACGGAATTCTTGTCGAGCTGGATTTCCCACGGTCCCTGGGTGATCAGCTGTCCGGCGTACCTGCCCGAGCCTCCTCCCATCATGGCGGCCATTTGCTGCTGCATCTGTTCCATCATGCTCCAAGGATCGGTCGCCTGCGCAAAAAGAGAAATGGCAAAAAGAAGAACTGTGAGTAAAAAACGTTTCATAACGTTCAAAAGATACAAAAAAGCTATCTTTGAACCATGTCTTATCAATCGTTGGAATCGCTCTTTGACGCTCACCCAAAAATCCAGATGCTCGGCCCGGTCGGCAGCGGAAAATCGAAAATTCTCAGGGAGTTTTCCGAAAGGCATTCCAAGGTTTCGCTTTCCTCGACGGAAATCCAGCGGCGGATCCAGCGCGCGCTTGCGCCCTTTTGGCAACAGCGTTTTATCAGCCTCCGCGATGACGATGCGCCGCGTGTCCGCGATCTGCTTTTAAAGCCGAAGTTCTTTTTGAATTCCGCGCATTACGTGGAAGACGATCCGTTTGCGCCGACAGATCCCGAGAAGCTCGAAGAGGCGCTTTCGATGGCGAACCTTCCCGATACGGTTTTGAAGGTGAAACTGCTGAGCCTTTCGAACGGCGAGCTTCGCCGGATTCTCCTCGCGAGACAGTGGATGGAGTCTCCCGATTACATTCTGTTTGACGATCCGTTCGGCGGCCTCGATCCGGAATTTCGGACGCATCTGGCACGGGCGATTTTGAAAATGTCGGAAACTTCGGTCAAGATGGCGATAAGCCTGCAGCGCAAGGAAGAACTTCTCCCTGAAATTCCCGCCTTTGTGTATGAAAACGGCGAGTTTCTCGCCTACGAGGGGAAACTTCCCGAAAAAATTTCGGAAGCACCCGAGAAAAAAACGGAAATTTCGTCGTATGTCGTCGAAACTTTGAGGACTCCGGCTGCTGTCGGGGAAACCCTTTTTGACTTGGAACATGTCCATGTCCGCTACGGTTCCGCGATGATCATCAACGATTTGACGTGGCAGGTGAAAAAGGGCGAACATTGGGTGGTGATGGGACCGAACGGAGCCGGTAAGAGTACGCTGCTCGCGCTGCTCTCGGCGGACCATCCGCAGATGTATTCGAACGATATTACTTTGTTCGGGAAGAAGCCCGGAGCGGGCCTCAACATCTGGGAGCACAAGGCGCTTGTCGGATTCTTCTCCCCGGAACTTGCGACGCAATACCGCGAAAAACTGAACATTTCGGAAGTTCTCTGCACCGGATTTACGACGGGGCTCGGGCTTTTTACGCCGCCTTCCTGGGAAGAAAAGGCGAAGGCGAAAAACTGGCTGCAAGAGCTTGGATTTTCGGATGTGGAACGTCCATTCGAGTCTCTCTCTGCGACGGAACGCCGGCTGGTCCTGATCGCCCGCGCCGCGATTCGCCCGCCGAAGGTCTTGATTCTCGACGAACCGACGCAGGGAATGGATGCGGAATTTCGGGAACGCCTCTTTGACCTCCTGGAATTTCTTTCAAGCGAGACGACGATTATTCTCGTGACACATTATGACGCGGAATGGCCGAAGTGCATGACGAACGTACTGCGGATGCCGAAATTTTCCCTGGCGTAAAGCGTTACAGAACTTTGGTCGCCATGTTTCCCGCATAGACGGCGAGGATTCCGAGAAAAACGCTTAGACCCGCGTAGAGGGCGAACGTGAGGACATTTCCCGCCTTGAAAAGCTGGAGGCTTTCATTCGCGAAAGTGGAAAACGTGGTGAATCCGCCGCAGAATCCGACGGTGAGAAAGAGGCGGACGTTTGGGCTTAATCCGTGTTCGGAAAGCCCATAGAAAAGCCCGATGAGAAAGCAGCCCGCGATGTTTACGGCGAACGTCCCGAAGGGAAATATGCCGAAAAGATGCTCCCCGATAAGCCTTGTCGAAAGAAAACGGCAAACGCCGCCGAGAAAGCTGCCGAAGCCGACCAAAAGAATCGAATCAATCATGCTTCAAATTTAAAAACGCCCGGATTTTTCAAAGAATAAAACCGGGGAAATTTTGTATTTTTGGAATTTCAAAAACGAAGGATTTGCCGTGATTACCGAAGAACAGATTCTCAAAGCGTTATCCGTTGTCGTGGACCCGGATCTCAAGAAAAATATCGTCGAACTGGGATTCGTGAAGAACATTCGGATTTCGGGTGATGGCGACGTGGAACTGGATCTGGTGCTGACGACGCCGGCGTGCCCGATCCGCGATCGATTCAAGACGCAGTGCGAGCAGATTCTCCGGGAGTCCGGAGCGCGAACGGCAAATGTCGTCCTCAAGGCGAACGGTCGCGTGGTGAGCGGAACGCAGGCAGCGGCAAGCGACAACGAGCTGTTGAAAGGCGTCAAGCGCATTGTGGGCGTGGCGAGCGGCAAGGGCGGCGTCGGAAAATCGACGGTGACGGCAAATCTCGCAATGGCTTTGAGCCTTGCCGGGGCGAAGGTGGGCGTTCTCGATGCGGACATTTACGGCCCTTCGATGAACATCATGTTTGGCGTGGAAAACGCTCCCGAGGTTTTCGAGGACAGGACGATCGCTCCGGTCGAAGTCAAGGGCGGTATTTCGCTGATTTCGATGGCGATGTTTGCGGAGTCGGACAAGGCGACGATTTGGCGCGGTCCGATGGCGAGCCAGATGATCCAGAACTTTGTGCACCGCGTCCGCTGGGGCGAACTGGATTACCTGCTGATAGACTTTCCTCCCGGAACGGGCGATATCCAGCTGACGCTCACCCAGCAATGCCCGCTTTCGTGCGCGGTTGTCGTGACTACGCCGCAGGAGGTCGCGCTCGCGGATTGCCGCAAGGGGCTTGCCATGTTCGACAGTGTAGGCGTGCCGACGGTGGGAATCATCGAAAACATGAGTTACTTTGTCTGCGACGGCTGCGGAAAGCGCCACAACATCTTCCGTTCCGGTGGCGGTGAGCGAATCTCGAAGGCTCTGGGCGTTCCCTTGCTCGGAAAGGTTCCCCTGGAACCCGCGGTTGCCGACTGTGGCGACTTGGGAACTCCCGCCGTTTTGCGCTACCCGAACAGCGAAAGCGGCAAGGCTTTTGCGGATATCGCCGAAAAGACGATCCAGGCTATTGCCCAGTTGGAGCATTCGACAAAAAATGTCATGCACAACTTCCGATTCCGTTTTGAAGAACTTCCCGTGGAGGCGAAATGATCCAGCCTGTCAAGATTTTTCGTACGCCTGAAAATGAACTGGGCTTTGACTTTGACGACGGTTCGCGGGCGGTTTTCCGCTTGAGGAATTTGCGGCTCGCCTGTCCCTGCGCGCTTTGCGTCGATGAAAATTCCGGTGAGCGCCTGCTCGACCCGAAAACGGTTCCCGGGGACATTTCGATAGAAAGCATCCAGTCCGTGGGTCGGTATGCGGTCGGAATTCTGTGGAGCGACGGGCATCGGACGGGCATTTATCCTTACGATTTGCTGAAACGCCTGTCGAAGGATTTGACGAAAAAGGCCTAAAAAGCCATATTTGGAACGGTAAAATTTTTTGGCGTAGGTCTATCCTATATGAGTGATTTTAACGAATCTTTATATTTTCGCGATTTGAATCGGTATCCGACGTTAAAGCCGGACGAGGAAGCTGCGCTCATAGCGATTATCAAGAACGGCAAGACGGAAGAGATTCGCCAGTCCGCTCTGCAGCATCTAATCCGCGGAAACCTGCGGTTCGTGGTCAGCGTCGCCCGAAAATACCAGGGGCGCGGACTTTCCCTTTTGGATCTCATCAACGAAGGAAACCTGGGACTTTTCAAGGCGGCGAAGCGTTTCGACAGCACCAAGGACGTGAAGTTCATCAGCTACGCGGTCTGGTGGATTCGGCAGTCCATCCAGAAGGCCCTTTTTGAACAGGTTGGCGCGGTCCGGATACCTCCCAACAAACTTACCCTGGTGAATCGTTTTAAACGCGCGCTGGTCCAGAACGGAGGCGATTACGAACGAACGATGGCGATGCCCGAATTTGCCGGTTCGGAACAGGACATTGTCGAAGTGATGGAAAAGATTGTCGATATTTCGCTCGACGCTCCGATTAGCGATGACGGAAGTTCTGGGGATTCGGTCAGCTCCCTGATGGATGTTCTCGGGACGGACGGGAACCAGGAAGACGAGATGGAGAAGAACGAGCGCAAGGCTCTGATCGATGACATTCTCAAGTCGCTTCCACGTCGCGAAGAAGAAATTTTGCGGATGTTCTACGGCCTTGATACGGTAGAGGATACGACGCTGAAGGATATCGGCGAGGACTTGAAGCTCAGCCGGGAACGGGTCCGCCAGATAAAGAACAAGACTTTGCGGAAGCTCCAGCGGAACAAGGAAAAACGTGATCGTTTGAGCGATTTCCTGGAAAGTTGATGCGGATTCCCGGAAATAAGGCGCAACGCGCCGCAGTCTATTTCTTGGCGCTTCTCGGCGTGGCGTTTTTAATGTTGCTTGCTTATACCGTCTATGGAAAGTTCGGTCCTCGGAAAATCGAAGTGCCTAGCGTTCCTTTCGGGCTTCCTTTGGGAACGGAAATTTCGGTAGGGGATTTTCCCGATACGTTTTCGGGGCTTTCTTCGCTGCCCGTATCGACGGTGCAGGAACTGCGACGCGCGGATGACTTGGAAAAGAACGACCACTTTGATGAAGCCGCAGAAATCTACGAGGCTATCGCGTTGCAATATCCAGGCGTGTTTCTTGCGGAGTGGGGCGTCGCCCGTTCGCTCCTTGCGAAAGATTCGCTTTCCCCCGTGTGGAAGTCGCTGCTCGAATCGACGGAGCGAGCCTTGAAAAAGCGTTACCCGGAATCTTCGGTCGCGTTTTGGCTGGATGCTAGCTTTGCCGAAAAGACAGGCAGTCTCGGAACCGCCGTGGAGCTTGCCCGCGTCGCAACGGAAAAGTCTCCGGCTTTTTTCGATGCCCGTCTGCTCTATGCGAAGCTGCTTTTTCGTTCGGGGCGCTTGGAAGAGGGCAAAGGGGAAGCCCGGGCGGCGATAAGCCTTTCGCTCGGGGAAAATCCCAAGGCGTATGCGCTCCTTTCCCGAATTTTTCATGATGAAGGAACTCTCGACAGCTGCGAACGAGTCGTCGATTATGCGCTTTCCAAGTTCCCGATAAATCCCGAATTACTTTGTATGCAAGGAATTTTGCAGGAGTACAAAGGACGCTTTGACGAAGCGGAAAATACCTACCGCCGTGTTCTTGCGATACGCTCGGACTTTTTGCCGGCGACCGAAGCCTTGCTTTCCTTGGGGGAAAAGTCTCCGCCGGGAAGGATGGAGAGCGGACGCTTGTCGCCAAAGGACCAGGCGAAGGTTGCTTGCGATATTCTGGAACCTCTTGTCTTGCGCTATCCCGACAACTTGCCGCTCCGCGAAGCGCTCGGAGCCGCTTACCTAAAGGGGCGGGAGTTTAACCGGGCGAAGTCCCAGTTCCTCGAAATCCAAAATCGCGATCCGGAATATCCCGAAATCCAGCGTCGCTTGCAGGAAGCCTCTTCCGTCCCCCCGGTCCGCGACGTGAAAAAGAACATGCTTGCGGACAATCTGCATCGTGCGATCGACAGCATGCGGACGCTTCCTTCGACGGGACATTCGTTTGAATCGAGCCTCGGGCATTATCTGGTGCGCTACGGGGCTTCGCCGAAAGAGTTTTTCGCCAAGTATTCCGCTTCGAATTTCAAGAAGATTCGGAAAAACGCCTGGCAGGAAACCTTTTTTGATGCTCCCTATTTTCATCGCTACACGGTTCTGTTTGATGAAAAGGCTCGCTTTTACGGCGTGCATGTCGTGGTGACGGATTCGAATGTCGTTGCGAACAAGGCGACGAATACGCCGGAAATCTATACGACGCTTCTCCTGCTCAACTCGAGAATCTCCGGTCTCGGAACGGAAACCGGCGAAACCGAATGCGACGGGACGGTTCTCTCCGGAGCGACTTGGGAGACTCGGGACAACTTTGAAATGCTCGCCCGGGTGGTCGGGAAGCCGGCGGAAGTCCGCATGATCCGGTTGGACAAGTCAAAAATCCCCGAAGGAATGCGACTTTGCGATTATTCGAAGTATCTTTTCATGGATTGATTTGTACGTTGTGACTATGAGTGCCCGGAAGTTCTTTTTGTTGTTTCTGCTGCTCGGTGTCGGAGCGGTTTTGGAAGGCTGTACCTGCTGCGCCTATCTGAACCACATCTTCAATGCGGACAGGAACTATGAGGATGCCGTCAAGCTGGAAGCGGCCAAGGCGGACTCGATCCCTGCGGACTCCGAAGTCGTGGCGACAGGCGAAGCGGCGAAGAAATATGACAAGGTAATCGAGAAAGGTTCGCGGGTCCTGGAACGGTTCCCGGATAACGACCGCCAGACGGCTCGGGCGGTGTTTCTCATCGGCGAATCCTTTCGGCACAAAGGGGAATGGGGAAAGGCTGTCGCCAAGTACGACGAATTCGAACGGTATTTTTCTGACCACGATTCCATGCCGAAAGTGGAATACGAGCGGGCCTATTGCCTTTATAAAAATGGCGAATATGACGTGAGCCGTTTCGCATTGCAGTCGATTCTCGACGCAGGAACGGAACATCCATTCTACAACGACGGGCTGAACCTGCTGTCGCTGCTGGAGGAAAAGGGAGATTTTACGGAACAGGCGATTGCCGCTTTGGAAAAGATGCTCGCCGATTCGAACGGGACGCCTTATATGCGCGGTCGTGCGCACTTGCGCTTAGCGTCCCTCTATTTCAAGCTGGAAAATTATCCGAAGGCGCGGGAACATTACAAGGCAAAGGAAATCGTCGAATTGCCGCTCCGGGACCAGTATTCGGCAAACCTCCATGCTGCGGAATGCCTTGCCGCGACCGAAGCTTTTGCGGAAGCTGCCGAAGAGTATCGGGTGATGATCGAAAACAAGGATTATGAACAGCACTTGCCCGACATGTATGTGCGCCGCGGGGAACTTTTGCTACGCGCGAACGACTGGACCGGGGGTGAAAAACTTTTGCACTTTGTGACGGACGAGTATAAAAAGTCTGAATATGCTTCGCGGGGATTCTTTGACCTGGGAGATTTTTACCAGACGGAAAAGCGCGAATACGAACCGGCCCTCGCCTATTACGATTCGAGCTTTCTAGCGCGCCCCGGATCGAGCTGGGGAAAAAACGCCCGGGAGCGCCGCGATGCGCTGCGCAGGCTGCTCGCTTTGCGGGAAAAGGATTCGCTTGCCGATACGACGCTCCAGGCGAAAAAACAGTTCTTCGATACCGAATTCCAGATTGCGGAACTGTTTCTCTTTAAGCTTTCGGAAATGGACAGCTCGCTGGCGCGTCTCGACAGGATTATCGAAGGTTCTCCGGATACCGCCGTGGTGATGCGTGCTACCTATGCGCGGGCATTTATCTATGACGAGTTTAAGCAGGACCCGGACCGGGCCGAGGAACTTTACAAGGAAATCATCGCCAAGTATCCGCGGACGGAATACGCGAAGCAGGCCCAGGTGAACCTAGGCGTCAAGGTGACGGTCAAGACGCCCGAGGACGAAGCGCACGAACTTTTCCTGAAAGCCGAAAGCCTTTGGGTCGCGGCGAAAGATGTTCCGCTCGATAGCATGGAGCAGGTGGATTCCGCATACGCAAAGGCCCTTGCCGCCTACGATACGGTTTTTCAGGCCTATCCCGAAACGGATGCGGGCGTACAGGCTCTGTATATGAAGGGAATCATCTGGGAAATGTCGCCGGAGACAAAGGATTCCGCCGCTTTCGCTTTCAGGAAACTGCGAAACGAGCGTCGGGATTCGCCGTGGGGAATCGATGCGGAAAAACGCTTGCAAACCCGGATGTCCATTACGGATGAATCCTTGGCGCGGCTCCGCAAACGCGTGGAGCAGAATGCCGCCTACGTCGATAAACTTTCGCAACAGTATTATGAAGGCCTTTCGGCAGCCGAGAACAAGAAGAACGGTCCGGACATCAAATCTTCCGAAGACGAAGTCCTGGAAAATTCCTACAACAGCATGTATGACTTTGAATAAATTAATTTTCTTTTTGGGAAGGAAAAACTAGGCGACTTTCGGATACAAAGCGGAGAATTTCAAAATGACAGATGTCGAGGCAAATCGATTTCTGCATTTTTGGGCCGGTTTCCGCCTCTTTGCGTGCATACGGCGCGGATGATTTAGCAAGTGTTCGGTTCGTTTTAGGCGAATTTTCTTCTTTTTGTCAAACTTTGACAAAAACGGTTTGTATAATTGGATATATGATTACTGCACAAAAGAACAACTACACGAATAAGCAAAACTTTAGAAATGCAGCGCAAAGCTTTTTCTCGGACGGCTTCATCTCCTTTCGTCGGCGCATCGCGGAACAGCTTTCCTTGCAAGGCGCAGAGCTTTCGGAAGACGAAGATTCCACCTTGCTCGATTTTTACCGCCAAGGAGAAAATGAAACCTACGTTCTCGCCGCTTTCGGCTATGAAAGCTGATTTTATAGAGCCTGGTATTCGACGAAACGCGTCTTGCCGTAGAAATCCGGCAATGTTCCGCACCATTTCAGCCAGGGATAGCGGGCCGCTTCCGCTTCGAGAATTTTATCCTCGTTCGCTTCCGGGCCGATTTCCATCAAAAGGACGCCTTCGGGATTAAGACGGTTTTGGCTCTGCTCCAAAATTTTTCGGATAAGCGTGAGACCGTCCGGTCCGCCAAAGAGGGCAAGCGCCGGGTCAAAGTCTCGAACTTCCGGCTGGAGCTTTTCCTTTTCCGCATCGGGAATATAGGGCGGATTGCTGACGATAACATCGAATTTTTCGCTTTCGGGAAGAGCTTCTAGCAGGTTCCCTTCAAAAAATTCGATTTCTGTTTCGTCGAATTTCGCATTTTCTTTGGCGAGGTCCAGAGCGTCCCTTGAAATGTCCGTGGCGAAAACGCGCGTCCCAGGAATTTCCTTTTTGACGGCAATCGCTATTGCTCCGCTTCCCGTCCCGATATCCGCAACGGTGGCGGATTCCTTTCCCTGCAAGCGTTCCTTGATAATGTCGATGAGGGATTCCGTCTCGGGTCTCGGAATGAGGGCGCGCCTGTCGCAACGGATTTCGTGCCCGCGGAAACTGGTCGTTCCGACGATGTGCTGGAGCGGTTCTCTCTTTGCCCGGCGTGCCACCAGCGGACGGAGAAGTTCGAGTTCATGTTCGGAGAGCGGCTTGTCGAAATTCAGGTAAAGGTCCATCCGCTTCATCTTGAGACCGTGCGCGAGGATGTATTGCGCATCGAGTCGCGGGTTGGGAATTCCCTTGTGCTGAAAGAACGAAGTCGTCTTGTTTAAAATTTCGAGGACGGTGTTCATGCGAATTTTCCGAGGACTTCCTGGGCGTGGGCCATCTGCAGAGCGTCGATGATTTCCTGGATGTCGCCGGTCATGACGCTTTCCAGCTTGTAGAGCGTCAGGTTTACGCGGTGATCCGTGACGCGGTTGTGCGGAAAATTGTAGGTGCGGATCTTGGCGGATCTGTCGCCCGTACCGACCATCGCCTTGCGGCTTGCCGCCTCGGCCTGTTCCTTCTTGGCTATCAGGGCGTCGAGGATTTTGGACCGGAGCATTTCCATGGCGTGCAAGCGGTTTTGCAGCTGCGAGCGCTCTGTCTGGCAGCTCACGACAACGCCTGTCGGGATGTGGGTGAGGCGCACCGCGGAATCCGTCTTGTTGATGTATTGTCCGCCTGCACCGCTGCTGCGGTAAGTGTCCATGTGGATGTCGGCTTCCCGGATGTTCACATCGACTTCTTCCGCTTCGGGGAGAATGGCGACCGTCGCTGCCGACGTGTGCACGCGGCCCTGCGTCTCGGTATCGGGGACGCGCTGCACGCGATGGACGCCGCTTTCGAACTTGAGCGTTCCATAGACGCTGTCGCCTTCGATAAAGACCCGGATTTCCTTGTAGCCGCCCACCGTACCTTCCGATGCATCTTGGATGGTCATCTTCCATCCCATGCGGTCTGCGTAACCGCGGTACATGCGAAACAGGTCGCCTGCAAAAAGTGCCGATTCGTCTCCGCCCGTTCCCGCTCGGATTTCGAGCGTTGCATTCCGATAGTCCCACGGGTCCTTGGGAACCATTAGAATCTGGAGTTCGTCTTCGAGAGCGGCAATGTGCTTTTCGAGAGGCGGAATTTCCGCCTTGGCTGCTTCGGCAAATTCGGCATCGTTTCCGCCGAGCGCTTGCTTCCATTCTTTTAAATCGCTCGACAGCTGGATATATTCGCGAGCCTTCTGGCAGCTCTTTTCGAGACCCTTATATTGCTTTTGGAGCTTGGTATAGAGAGCTTGGTTCGAAACGACTTCGGGAGACGAAAGTTCCGATTCCAGTTCTTCGTATTTTTCGATCACTTTTTGTGCGGCTTCTAACATCGGAAGCGAATTTAGAAAATTTGCGGTCGGTGCCTTTCAAAAAAATGCGGAAGATGGTCGCTCCGCGGAAAATAAAAGATAGATTTGACAAATATGATTTTTATATTGCTCGCCGTTGCCTTGCTTGCCGTAGCCTTTTTGATCTGGGGCTGGAACGATGTCGTCCTTCGCGATTCCAAGGGGAGGCTCTTGAGCCGCAAGGTGAAATCCGCTGACGAAGGCGCCCTGGTCGGCCTTTCCTACGGAACATATATCTTTGAAATTTGGCATGTCGGGCTTTTTCATCTTCGCCCGCGACTCATGAAAACGGTTCGGCTCGAACACGACAAGATTTCCGAAAATGCGTGGAGCTTTTCGTACAAATTAAAGAACGAGGCGCGACTTCTCCGTTTGGAAACAAAAAAGGCGGAGGCGATGTTGCTAAAATCTCGGCATTTGACGGACTGCGAGATTTTCCAGGCTGTGCAAAAATCCTACTTCAAGATTTTGAACAACCTGTATCTGCCGAAAAACAGCATCAGCGATACGACGACAATTGATTCCGTTCTGATTCATCCGACGGGAATCTACCTGTTTGAAAATTCCGTTTTCGAAGGCTGGATTTATGGCGATGCGGACAGCAAATTCTGGTCGGCGACCGTGATGCGCAACAACCGGACGAAAAACTCGGAGTTTGAAAATCCTGTTCTCCGCAGTATGCGGAACGAGGAAGCGGTACGTCGCATGTTCGAAAAGGCGGAAAGCCTTCCGCTGCACGTCTTTTCCTATGTCGTGTTCAGCGACAAGGCTGTTTTGAAAAGCGTTCCGGAAAGTTCGGTGGAACGGAAACTCGTTTTGCGGAGCCAACTTGCCCAAAGCCTTACCCGGACATTCAGCCTTGCGACGCCCGTCTATACCGAAAAAGAAATCGACGAGCTCGCTTTGGAACTCGCCGGATTTGCAGATAAAGTAACGCTTTGAACTAGATTTTGAAATCGACGCCCGCTGCGATGTTGTGGCTGGTTCGATCGTACGTTTTCTTGATTCCGTTTTCTTTCTTGGTGTATTCTTCGTAAAGCGTTTCCATGTAGCCGACTTGGACTTGGAGGTTGTCCGTAAAGCGGAACGCGATGCCGCCGCCGACCGACCAGGAATTGGTAACGAAACTCAGGTCGCTGATGTAGTCGTCCGTGATGCCGTACATCGTGCGCTGCACGCTTGCCGAAATGGTGAGAGGCTTTAAAATGTCCGCTTCGACGCCGAGTACAAATTCGTTTTCGTCGCCGTCCAAATCGTCCTGTTTGCCTTGCGGGTAATTGGCGAACGTGTCGAAGTAATGGTGATAGCCGATTCCAGTGCGGAAGCGTTCTGTCCAGGCGTAGTTTAAGCCTACGGAAAGGAATCCCGGAAGGTCGTTGTCGGATTTTTTCCCGTCGATGAATTGCGGCATGTATTTGGTGACGACGTTATCGATTTTGTCGGTTTCGTTTTTCATTTCAATGAACGTGTTGTGTTCGTACTTGATGCCCGCGCTGAATTTCTTGTAGTGGAATCCGAGGCTTGCCATCGGCGTGATTCCCCAGCCCGTCTGTTCGCAGTCGAGAAGCGTCCTGTTCAGCATCGCATCGAGCTTTTCGCTCGGAACGAGAGATTTCATGGAGCCGTTGTAGGAATTGTAGGCATAATTCAGGCGCGCCCCGAGAAACGCGGAGAACATATCCATGAAGCGGTAGCTTGCGCCGAGCTGCCACGCATAGACATATTGCTTGCCGACAAACTTCGCTTCGTAAAGCTGCGTCGGGCTTTGGATGTTGTAAGCGCTCATCAGCTGTCCAAGTTGTTGTCCGAGTGCGGGATTTTGTTCCGCGGTCTTCTGGATAGTCTGCGAAAGCAGCGCATCGATCAGGGGAAGCCCCTTGTTGAACTTGGCTTCTCCGCCGCCGCCGATGATGTAGAATCCGCCAGAAAGCGCAAAGTTTCCATGGTGCCAGTTGACGAGCAGGCTGGGCATCACCGGGACAAAGGATTTTCCTTCGTAGTCGCCGAGCTTGTCCGTGTCGATTTTGCGGGTCTGCCAGACGGTCTGGCTGTGGGCGGAAACGTAAAGCCCGTCGTTCATGAACGCGGTTCCCGCCGGGTTGTAGTAAACCGCAGAAGTTGTCGTCGAAGCGTCTTGGGCAAAGTTGCGGACAAAATCTGTCGATTGGTTGGTGTTGTGCATGAGGCCACCGGCGAAAGTTGCCGATGCGAAAAGAGGAATGAGCTGTTTGATTTTCATAGGAACCGTTTTGTTTTGCGCGTAAGCTAGTTAATTGATGAAAAAATCCAAGGCTATTTTTTTCGTACAAATGAAATTTTTACGCATAAATGAATTTGCGTTTATCTATAGATAAAATGCCGTTTAATAATTGCGTACAAATGAACTTCGATTTAACAATTTGCCGTAAAACGGGAACTTTCCTGAATGTCTGTTTAACAGCGAAACTTGTTGAACTCGCTTTTAATTTTGTCGATTGAAAAAGTGGATGTTTTCTAGATTTATGCCATGGCGAGAGACAATGCGATTTTACGTCGGACGGAACTCCTGCTCGGAGACGTCGCGATGAATGAAATTTCAAAAAAGAGCGTGATCATCTTTGGCGTCGGAGGTGTCGGTTCCTGGTGCGCGGAAAGCCTTGTCCGGTCGGGAATCCAGAGGCTCACCATCGTCGATAGCGACCGCGTCTGCATCACGAATGTCAACCGCCAGCTGATGGCGACCGTCAAGACCGTGGGACAGGTCAAGGTTGAGGCCCTCAAGGAACGTTTGTTACAAATTAATCCGCTAGCGGAAATCGAAGCCCGGCAGGAAATCTTTACAGCGGAAACCGCGGAAAGTTTCCATATTGAAAAGTTCGACTATATCATCGACGCGATTGATTCTTTAAAAGATAAGGCTCTGCTGATTCTCTTGGCTTGCAAGACGAAATCGGTGTTCTTCTCTTCGATGGGCGCCGCCCTGAAACTCGACCCGACTAAAATCCATGTCGCTGAATTTTGGAAAGTCCAGGGATGCCCGCTTGCGCGTGCGCTCCGCATAAAGTTCCGCTCGAAGAAAACTTTCCCAAAGAAAAAATTCCAGTGCGTCTATAGCGAAGAGCTTTTGCAGAACAAGGGAAAAAACGGAACTTGCGGAACGGACAAGTGCATGTGTCCCAAGGCGAAAACGGGTCCCGGCAACCAGGAACTTCTGAATCACGAATGGTGTTCGAGCAAGGCGCAAATTAACGGAACGCTCGCCCATGTCACAGCGATATTCGGGTTCACGATTGCAGGGCTTGTCCTCAAGGATATCGTGCAGAAATCGGAAGCTATTTCCGGTTAGCAAAACGAACTTCTTTCGGCGGGGTGGAATGTTCCCCGATAAATTTTTCCATCCAGACCATGTTGTACCAGCGCCCGAATTTGTTTGCGCAGTGGGTGAATGTCCCGGCGAGGGAAAATCCTTGGTGCCTGTGAAATTCGATGCTACTGCCATCGAGATATTCGTCGGGAGTGTCCGGGCAGGCGATGCAGGCGTAAAGATTGGTGATGCCCATTTCCCCGAGAAGATTTTCTAGTTCCCCGTATAGAGTTTTCCCGATTCCTTGGCGGCGAAAGCTCCGATCGATGTAGATGGAAAGTTCCGCGGACCAGTTGTAGGCGGGTCTTGCGTAGAACGGTCCCGCATAGGCATAACCGACAATTTGACTATCAACTTCCGCGACGATGTAGGGATATTTGGAAAGCGTCCGGGCGATGCGCCCTTGGAATTCTTCGACAGAGGAAACGAAGGTTTCGTAAGTGATGGCGGTATCGAGAACGTACGGTGCATAGATTTGCCGAATCGCTTCGGCGTCTTCGACGGATGCCTTTCGAACTTGAATCGCAGACATGCCTTTAAAATAAAAAAGGCTCCCGATAGCGGAAGCCTTTCCAAAAACGGTTCACGTTTACTTGAGGTC